>JAJQAD010000138.1 GCA_021204005.1 Clostridiales bacterium | reverse complement strand
TCGGAATCCCATTTCGCGGACATGATCCGACAATAATAAGCAGCATGCAAATGAATTACAATTATATTTTTATTGCAAGGAGGAACATGTCTATGGCTAAAAACACGTCCAACATCACTCGCTTAACCGGCAGTCAGACACCGCCAGTCGAAATTATGGATCAGCTGAAACAGCACCCGGTCGCCTATGGTCTCTATCTGAAATTTCCCACTCAGTACCAGAAAGAATTCCTTGATTTTTGCTCCGGGGAGGAAAGCATCTATTTATGCTACGATGCCTTTTTCCATTTTGTGTTCGACACCAATCGTCACCTCGACCGCGTCGAGCATCTTCTTAGCGCACTGCTTAATCAGAACGTGCGCATCATAGAAGTACTTCCCCGCGAGGGCACACAGATGGCGGAGATGGGGTCGGAAGTTATTGTGGATCTGCTCGTGCGTCTGGAGGACCGGACTCTTGTAAACCTGGAAATCCAGAAGTACGGCTATAACTTTCCCGCCATGCGGATGGACTGCTATTGCGCAGATTTGATCATGCGGGAATACAACCGTCTGCACAACAAGTATGGAAATAAATTTACCTATCAGAAACTCCACCCTGTTATCGCTATTGTGCTGCTGGAACAGAGCCCCTCAGAATTCCGTTCTCTTCCGGGAATCTATATACATCATGGGAACACAATCTGGGACAGCGGCCTGAAGCTTCCCTCCCTGACCCGGCAGGTCTATGTTTGCCTTGACAAATTCAATAATGTCATGCAGAATAAAGACATTGAAACCGAGTTGGAAGCATGGCTCACGGCACTCACTACACGGAGCCTTGCACGCATTGATGAACTGATCTGTAAATTCCCTGGTTTTGCTGATATCTACCGTGAAATCTTCGAATTTCGGACCAGACCGGAGGAGTTGATTCATATGTATTCAGAAGTACTGGCTGCAGCTGACCGCAACATGGACCGGATAATGATTGACGAGATGCGGGAGGAAATCGAAAAACTTTCCAGAGAAATCGCTGAAAAGAAGCAGACTCTCGCTGATAAAGATGCTGCTCTCGCTGATAAAGATGCTGCCCTCGCTGACAAGGATGCTGCCCTCGCTGACAAGGATGCTGCCCTTAACAGGCAACAGGCTCGCATTGAAGAGCTTACCGCAAAACTCGCCGCATTAGAAAAGAAATGATTTTTAACAGTCTGACCCCGCGGCAGCTATCTTTCATGTTGCCGCGGGGTCTGTTTTTGATCGCATGCAGCCGCTTCGCTGCTATCGCTGATAGGCAGCTATTCGTGTCCCCTAACAATTAGCCTTTTACTTCCAGAAAGTCAGCCATCTGCCTGCCCGTCGGCTTCGTCCGGTCAACCGCAGTCTTCCCGACATGGTTCAGATTCTCCCTGTGAAGTTCGCGCACATCCATCCCTTCCAGCCGTTTCGCTTCCTCTATTGTTACCTTCATATCACATCATCCTCCAGAAAAAGGGTGAGACAGTGTCTCCTGATTCTAAAAGGAAAGAAGTTGGCTGTTTGGCTAAACAAAAGAAAAAAATGCCCATCAGAAAGACAAAAAATAGTCTCTCTGATGAGCAATAACAACTTGATTTTCTATTTTTTCTTTGGTTTCATTCCCCAGAAAACCGCATTCATAAGAATGACAATCATTGCAACAACAATCATGGATACCCAAAATCCCATATTCAATCCGAGGAATTCTGTAGTACCAAATAATTTCATCCAAATATCTGTCCAATTCATGATGTAAACCTCCTTTATAGCAGTTCGCCATAGTGGCGGACGTAAGCTTTTTTCAGGCTTGTAGCCAGTAACATATAGAGCAGGATGCAGGGAATCAGATAAAGGAAATAGCTCGCTGGCAGTGCGGCAAAGCCCAGCATCGTACCAAACGGGGTAAACGGAATAATGGTTAATACTGCGATTCCCGTCATCGTCATTAATGTCAGAGGTGCGGAAGCACGACTTTGGATAAAAGGCAGCTTGGGTGTACGGATCATGTGGATGACCAGTGTCTGGCTCCACATGGACTCCACAAACCATCCGGCCTGGAACATGGCCATATATCGGAACTGCATATCTGCAAGCTCTGCGCCGCTGAAATGGGCGGCAAGGTCGTTATACAAAACGCCGCCCGATACAAACAAGGGACAAAACACGAAGTACATGAAAATATAGGTCGTGAAGTCAAAGATGGAACTGGTCGGCCCGATCCAGATCATAAAGCTCCCCACGCTGGATGCGTCCCACTTTCTCGGGACAGCGATAAATTCTTCATCCACATTGTCCCAGGGGATGGCTGTGCAGCTCAGGTCGTAAATCAGGTTCAGGAAAATCAGGTGTACGCTCATCATGGGCAGGAACGGCAGCAGTGCCGACGCCGCCAGCACAGAAAACATATTGCCGAAGTTGGAGGATGCCGTCATCTTGATATATTTAATCATGTTGGCGTAGGTCTTGCGCCCTTCAATAATTCCTTCCTCCAACACCATCAGGTCTTTTTCCAGCAGGATAATATCAGCCGATTCCTTCGCTACGTCCACTGCCGTATCCACAGAAATCCCAATGTCTGCGGCTTTCATGGCGGCTGCATCGTTAATGCCATCCCCCATAAATCCAACCGTGTGACCGTTTTCCCGCAGGACGGACACGATACGGGCTTTCTGGTCAGGGGTCAGCTTGGCGAATACATCCGTTGTCTCTGCGGCCCTGGCAAGCTCCTCATCTGTCATGTGTTCCAAGTCAGAGCCCAGAAGCATATTGCGCACCTTCAGCCCTACCTGGGCGCAGATGGTGCGGGTGACCTTATCGTTATCGCCGGTCAGGATT
>JAJQAD010000170.1 GCA_021204005.1 Clostridiales bacterium | reverse complement strand
ATCTGCGGCCTGTCGTCGGGTCGGAACAGGGCGGCGTCCGTCCTGTTCTCATTATCCAGAATGATGTGGGAAACCGTCACAGCCCGACCGTGATCTGCGCCGCGGTCACTTCACGGATGAATAAGGCAAAGCTGCCGACCCACATTGAGCTTTCTGCTGCCAGATATCATATGGTGAAGGATTCCGTGATTTTGCTGGAGCAGCTGCGCACGATAGATAAAATGCGGCTGAAGGATAAGATCTGCCACCTGGATGGAGATATCATGAGAAAAGTAAACCGGGCGCTTCAAATCAGCCTGGAACTGGATACATAGCTTGACTATTTGCGAGAGAACTGCTATCATTATCCAGTATATATTTTAATTTTTGAATATCAATTCAGCACAGTTGCGGACAGAAGATGCAGATGATTTGTTTTTGCCCGGGGTGTGCTGAATGGTTGTATTCTGGTTTTGAAAATTTAGGTTTACGAGGAGGAAAGAGGATGTCAGGACATTCAAAATTTGCCAACATCAAGCATAAGAAGGAAAAGAATGATGCGGCAAAGGGAAAGATATTTACTGTCATCGGGCGTGAAATTGCGGTTGCGGTAAAGGAGGGAGGGCCGGATCCCGCGAAAAACAGCAAGCTGCGGGATGTAATCGCCAAGGCAAAAGCAAACAACATGCCCAACGATACGATAGACAGAGGCATCAAGAAAGCCGCGGGCGACGCGGGGTCCGTCAATTATGTGTCTGCTACATACGAGGGGTACGGTCCGGGAGGCACGGCGATCATTGTCGATACGCTGACAGATAATAAAAACCGCACGGCGGCCAATGTCCGGAGCGCTTTTACCAAGGGCAAGGGTAGTATCGGCACGCAGGGCTGTGTATCCTTTATGTTTGACCGCAAGGGCGAGATCATCATCGATAAGGAAGAGTGTGAGATGGATGCGGACGATCTGATGATGGCGGTGCTGGACGCGGGCGCGGAGGATTTTACCGAGGAGGAGGACAGCTTTACGGTGATCACGGATCCGGATTCTTTCAGTGACGTGAGACAGTCTCTGGAGGAGGCCGGCATTGCGATGGCCAGCGCGGAAGTGACGATGATCCCGCAGAATTATGTGGAACTGACCGACGAACAGGATATCAATAACATTAACCGGATTCTGGATCTGCTGGACGAGGACGACGACGTGCAGCAGGTATATCACAACTGGGATGAATGATTGGGAGGAAAATTTTATGAAGAAGGTATTGTTTGCAGCATCAGAGTGTGTTCCGTTTATCAAGACCGGCGGATTGGCTGACGTATGCGGCGCGCTGCCGAAGATGTTTGACAAGGAAGAGTGGGATATCCGGGTAGTGATTCCGAATTATTCCTGCATTCCGGAGCAGTATCGCCATGAGTTTCAGTATGTGACGCATTTTTACATGGGTACGGGGTCTTATGTGCCATATAAATATGTGGGTGTGCTGCAGTATGAACTGGATGGGATTACCTATTACTTTATTGACAATGAGGAGTATTTTAACTGCTTCCTTCCTTACGGCAATATCCGCTATGATATCGAGAAGTTCTGTTTCTTTGACAAGGTGGTGCTGTCCATGCTGCCGCTGATCGGTTTCCAGCCGGATCTGATCCACTGCCATGACTGGCAGACGGGCTTTATCCCGGTTTATTTAAAGACCGAGTTCCAGGGAGATATGTTCTTCTGGGGCATGAAGTCCATGATGACGATCCACAACCTGAAGTTCCAGGGTATCTGGGATGTGAAGACGATGATGGGACTTACCGGTTTGCCGAAATCGCTGTTTACGCCGGATAAGCTGGAGTTCCAGAAGGATGCCAATATGCTGAAGGGCGGCCTGGTTTACGCGGACTATATTACGACCGTGAGCGATACATATGCCAGGGAAATCCAGACGCCGTATTACGGGGAGGGACTGGATGGCCTCCTGTCCGCGCGGCACTTTGATATGCAGGGCATTGTAAACGGAATCGACTATGACATTTACGATCCCGCTACGGATCCGAAGCTGTTTGTGAATTATGATGCCGATACATTCCGCAAGAAAAAGGTACAGAATAAGCTGAAACTGCAGGAGATGCTTGGTCTGGCAGTGGATAAGCACAAATATATGATCGGCCTTGTGTCCCGTCTGACTGACCAGAAGGGATTGGATCTGATCGACCAGTGCTTCGAGGGGATCGTGGATGAGAATACGCAGTTTGTTGTGATCGGTACCGGCGAGGAGCAGTATGAGAATATGTTCAAATACTATGCGTGGAAGTATCCTGACCGTGTTTCCGCCAACATCTGCTATGACGCGGATCTGGCCCAGAAGCTTTATGCAGCGGCGGATTCTTTCCTGATGCCTTCCCGGTTTGAACCCTGCGGTCTGACACAGCTGATGGCGTTCCGTTACGGTACTGTTCCCATTGTGCGTGAGACCGGCGGTCTCAAGGACACGGTAGAGCCATTTAACGAATATGATAACTGCGGCACGGGATTTTCCTTTACGGATTACAATGCCGAGGATATGCTTCATGTGATTAACTATTCCAAGGAAGTTTTTTATGATAAAAAGCGTCAGTGGAACCAGATGGTGGAGCGCGGCATGAAGACGGATTTCTCCTGGAAGACATCTGCCGGAAAATACCGTGATCTCTACAATTTCCTGATCGGAGAGTAAGTTTTAGTTTTTCACACGGGAAAAGGAGCAGCTTTTTACACTTCGCGTGATGAAGTTTTCGGACGTTGATCTGATGATTAAAAATAAAACACAGCCTTTTCGCAGATAAAAACGCGCGGGCTGTGTTTTCCTTTTAATCCCGGTATTGTTATTCATAAACTCCGCCGTGCCCGCTCGATAGCTGCGCTAACTCTTCTGAATAGAAAATGAATTTTTCAGGATACTATGATACAAGGGACAAAATATGTTTTTTGCCGCCTTGATTATCTGATATACAGAACGGAGAGAGACAGATGGAAAAAGAAGAGGAAGTAAAAGCAGAGCAGATTGAAAATTTCGGGCAGATCCGGATGGAGCATAATCGGCATGATCACAGCATCTACCTGTTGTCTGTTATCGGGGAAATCGAAGGGCACGAGTGCCTGTCCTCCTCGTCTAAGACGACCAAGTATGAGCATGTTTTATCGAAACTGGCTGAGGTGGAGGACGATGCCGGCGTGGACGGCGTGCTGGTTCTGCTCAATACGGTTGGAGGAGATGTGGAGTCGGGGCTTGCCATTGCGGAGATGATCGCGTCCTTAAGCAAGCCGACAGTCTCGCTGGTGCTGGGGGGAAGCCACTCGATCGGAGTGCCGCTGGCGGTCTCCACTGACTATTCCTATATTGTCCCGACGGGTACCATGGTGATTCATCCGGTACGTTTGTCCGGGACTGTGATCGGAGCGCCGCAGACATACGATTATTTTAAACAGATGCAGGATCGGATTGCCGGTTTTATCGAGTCGCACTGCGCAGTGAAAGCGGAGCGGATTGAGGAAATGATGATGAACACCAGTATGCTGACAAAAGATCTCGGGACGATTCTGGTGGGGCACGAGGCGGTGGCCGAGGGAATCATCAATGAGGTGGGCGGTATCGCGGAGGCGGTGAAGCGCCTGCATTTTATGATCAATGAGGAGTAGACAGGAGCGTTTTATGCTGCACGGATGGGGGAGGCGTGAAGGGGGAGTGATCTTCACGCAGGGCAGATCTGCCGCAAAGTGATCCTTTATTAAAAAGTATCCTGAACAGTTGCGAAAAAGATGGATGACATGATTCGCAAAGTGTGCTAAGATAAAAAAAGATATGGATTTAAAAACCAGGTTTACAGCGCACAGATGATGAAGGGGATATTATGTCATTACTACAATCAATTTTGATGGGGCTGATTCAGGGGTTGACAGAGTTTTTGCCGGTGAGCAGTTCGGGGCATCTGGCTCTGTTTAAAATTTTGTTTCATATGGAGACAGACACGGGATTGTTGTTCGATGTGCTTCTCCATGTGGGTACGCTGGCAGCGGTCTGTCTGATTTATTACAGGGACATTATCCGTCTGATTAAGGAGACAGTCTGCATCATCATTGACTGTCTTTATAATCTTCGTGTTTTTGTGCGCAGGCTGCGTCATCAGGAGGTCAGGTATCGTCATATCGTCCGCAACAGTTACCGGAAGTTTGTTCTGATGGTGATTGTTTCCACGATTCCCACCGGAATTATCGGCTACGTGGCTGCCGATTTTGTGGAGATGGCGTCTGAGATCCTGCTTATCCCGGGCATCTGCCTGGTGGTCACAGCGGTGATTCTGCTGGTCAGTGATTTCCTCCCGGATGGCCAGAAAAGACCGCGGGACGCTTCCTGGACGAATGCGTTTGTGATCGGTATCTGTCAGGGAATCGCCACATTTCCGGGCATTTCCCGTTCCGGGACGACGATCACGGCCTGTGTCGCCTGCGGCTTTGAGCGGAAGTTTGCGGTGAAGTATTCCTTTATTCTGTCGATACCGGCGATTCTGGGGGCGATGGTACTGGAACTCAGGGACGTCGGATCCATGAGCGTCACAGCCTCGCAGGCAGGCATTTATGTGATAGGCATGCTGGTGGCTGCGGTGGTCGGTTATATTTGCATTAAGACGATGCTGGTCATTGTCCGCAATAAAAAGTTTAAGTTTTTTGCCATCTATTGTCTGGCGGTCGGGGTTTTGTCGATCGGAGGATATTTATATCTGGTTTAAAAAGTTGCTATTCAGATTCGCCTGCATCCGGGACGGAATCGTCGCGCCTTTACGTAAGGTTGTGAATAGTAATGATAAATGGCGTATAAGGGATTCTGTGAGGTATTTATGGCATCATCTAAGAAATCTACCACCCGGAAAAAGACTTCCGGGACAAAAAGAAAATCATCTGCACGGAAAAAAACGGCGGCATCCTCCTTTTCCTGGAAAAGTGAGGTGCTGCTGTTTGCGGTGCTTATTTTTTGTGTGGTTTTGTTTGTTTCTAATATCGGGAAAGGCGGAGTGGTTGGCGATGTGGTCAGCAACTTTTTTTTCGGCCTGTTTGGTATTTTGTCCTACGCTTTTCCGGTTGTGCTTTTTCTCATCATCGCTTTCCTGATCTCCAACCGGATCAGCAGCCTGGGCAGCCGGAGCAGAAACCGCCGGACTTATTCCGGACGCGTGGTTATGAAGTCTGTCTCCGGAATTCTTTTTTTTGTATTCTTATGTGTTTTTGCCCATATGGTTTACATAGGAGACCGGTCGGAGAATCTGATGGCTGTGTACGCGGACTGTGCGGCACAGAAAGCGGGAGGCGGGCTCTTTGGCGCTGCCCTGGCTTCGGGTCTCATCATGGCATTCGGGCTGGTTGCAACGTATGTCATTGATTTTGCGGTTCTGATTCTCTGCGTTGTCCTGATTACGGAAAAATCTCTGTTCCGCGGTCTTTCGGACGGAAGCAGAAAAATCCGCAGCAGTGCAAAGCAAGACGCGCAGAAGAGACGCGAGGCGGCTGCTGCAAGGCGGGCGGAACGTGAGACAGCTGCTGCAAGACGGGCGGAACGTGAGACAGCCGACGCGGAACCGCAGAACGAGCAGGTGAAACCCGCCGGACGGAAAAAGATATCCGGCGTTTCTGCGGATACTGCTTTGAAAAAAGGAAATTCCGGGGCGGAGTCGGATCAGATCAGTGAGGTTGATATGTCCGATGTGGCAAAATCGGAAGAACCCTGGAACGGACAGCAAGAGCCGGTTATTCAGATTCCGGGACAGGAGTCTGCTGAGGCGGAGATCACGCCGATGGAAGATAGTACTGAGGCCGAGCCGGCTGTAGCGAAAAAAAGGCGTTCCCGTAAGAAAGCCCAGCCGGAAGAGGTTGTGGAAGCGGAAGTTTCCGATATCCGGGAGACCATCCGGAGTGGGGAACAGCATCAGGCGGAGGATTATGTTTACCCGTCAGTGGATCTCCTGCAAAAGGGAGACCCGACAAAGACCGGGGATTCCAGACAGCATCTGCAGCAGATGTCGATGAAACTGCAGAAAACGCTAGAGACGTTCGGAGTCAACGCCCGGGTGACCAATGTCGTCTGCGGACCTGCGGTTACACAGTATGAAATACAGCCGGAGATGGGGGTCAAGGTCAGTAAAATCGTGAATCTGGCCGACGACATTAAGCTGAATCTGATGGTCCCGGATATCCGCATTGAGGCGCCGATACCGGGAAAAGCGGCCATCGGTATTGAGGTGCCGAATAAAGAAAATGTGACGGTGGCTTTCCGGGATCTGGTTGAATCCAGGGAATTTCAGGATCATCCCTCAAAAATTTCTTTCTGCGCAGGCAAGGATATTGCGGGGCATGCGATCGTGGCGGATATTGCGAAGATGCCGCATCTGCTGATCGCCGGTGCGACGGGGTCGGGTAAGTCTGTCTGTATCAATACGATTATTATGAGTATTCTGTACAAAGCGGACCCGTCTGAGGTGAAACTGATTATGATTGACCCGAAGGTGGTGGAGCTGAGTGTCTACAACCGGATCCCGCATCTGCTGATTCCTGTGGTCACGGATCCGAAGAAGGCGGCCGGGGCGTTGCAGTGGGCAGTGGCTGAGATGACGGATCGCTATAATAAATTTGCGGAGTACGGTGTCCGTGATATGAAAGGATACAATAAGAAGGTGGAGTCCATCCGTGACATTGAGGATGAGAACAAGCCGCAGAAAATGCCGCAGATTATTGTGATTGTGGATGAGCTGGCGGATCTGATGATGGTGGCATCGGGGGATGTGGAGGACGCGATCTGCCGTCTGGCTCAGCTTGCCAGGGCGGCCGGAATTCATCTGATTATCGCGACACAGCGCCCCTCGGTTAACGTTATCACCGGTCTGATCAAGGCGAATATGCCCTCCCGTATTGCGTTTTCCGTGACATCCGGTGTGGATTCCAGGACGATTCTGGATATGAACGGCGCGGAGAAATTGCTGGGAAAAGGCGATATGCTGTTTTATCCGCAGGGTTATTCAAAGCCGCTGCGCGTGCAGGGAGCGTTTGTCTCTGACGCGGAGGTCTCCCGGGTTGTGGATTACATAATAGAGAAAAACGGGCAGGGATCCTATGACACGGCGATAGAGGAAAAAGTTCAGACGACGGGGTTCGCTCTCGGAACCGCGGCCGGTTTCCCCTCCTCAAACGATGGAAGAGACGATTATTTTGAGGATGCGGCGCGTTTTCTCATTGAAAAGGAGAAAGGTTCCATCGGTATGCTGCAGCGCAATTTCAAGATCGGTTTTAACCGTGCGGCGCGCATTATGGATCAGCTGGAGGAGGCCGGTGTGGTAGGACCCGAGGAGGGGACCAAGCCGCGGCGGGTGCTGATGACCATGGAAGAATATGATGATACCAGGGTCGAATAAATATAACTTAAAAAACGGAGGAGGAAGCTATGAAAACAGACATTCATATTGCGCAGGAAGCGACGATGGAACCCATTGTCAAAGTGGCCGAAAGAATCGGGATTGGCGAGGATGACCTGGAACTCTACGGAAAGTATAAGGCAAAGCTGACGGATGAGCTGATGGACCGTGTAAAAGAGCGGACGGACGGAAAGCTGGTGCTTGTTACCGCGATCAACCCGACCCCGGCAGGGGAGGGGAAAACGACGACCAGCATCGGTCTGGCGCAGGCGATGGGCCGGTTGGGAAAAAAGGCAATCCTGGCGCTGCGTGAACCGTCCCTTGGTCCGTGCTTTGGCATCAAAGGCGGCGCTGCCGGCGGCGGTTATGCGCAGGTGGTGCCTATGGAGGATTTGAATCTGCATTTTACCGGTGATTTTCACGCGATTACTTCCGCAAACAATCTGCTTGCGGCGATGGTAGACAATCACATTCAGCAGGGAAATGAACTGGGGATTGACCCGCGGCAGATTGTTTGGAAACGCTGCCTGGATATGAATGACCGTGTGTTAAGGAACGTGGTTGTCGGCCTCGGCAGTAAGGCGGACGGCATGGTTCGCGAGGATCATTTTGTGATCACTGTGGCCTCTGAGATCATGGCAGTTCTCTGTCTGGCGGACGACATGGAAGACTTAAAACGCCGTCTCGGCAGAATGATCGTCGGGTATACGTTTGTCGGGAAACCGGTTACCGCGGCGGATGTGCAGGCGGTTGGAGCGATGGCGGCTCTCTTAAAGGATGCTTTAAAACCGAACCTGATCCAGACGCTGGAGCACACGCCGGCTATCGTACATGGCGGCCCGTTTGCCAATATCGCGCACGGCTGCAACAGCGTGCGCGCGACAAAGACAGCTCTGAAGCTGGCGGATATTACGATTACCGAGGCAGGTTTCGGAGCCGACCTGGGTGCGGAAAAGTTTTTTGACATTAAGTGCCGTAAGGCGGGATTAAAGCCGGACGCTGTCGTTCTGGTTGCAACAGTTCGCGCGCTCAAGTATAATGGAGGTGTGCCGAAGGATCAGCTCTCTGAGGAGAACCTGCCCGCTTTGAAAAAAGGTATTGTGAATCTGGAGAAGCATATTGAGAATCTGCAGAAATATAAAGTTCCGGTTGTGGTGACGCTCAACGCTTTCCTTACCGATACAGAGGCGGAAGTCGCGTATATCGAAAATTTCTGTCTGGAGCGCGGGTGTGAATTTGCCCTGTCCGAAGTGTGGGAAAAAGGCGGCGAGGGCGGCATTGCCCTGGCGGAGAAAGTGCTGGATACTCTGGAAAACAGAGAGAGCAATTTTGAGGTTCTGTACGGAGATGAACTGTCACTGAAAGAAAAAATCGAGACGATCGCAAAAGAAATTTACGGTGCGGACGGTGTTTCTTATTCCGCAGCAGCAGCCAGAGAGCTGAAACGGATTGAGGATCTGGGCATGGGCCGTTTCCCGGTCTGTATGGCGAAGACGCAGTATTCTCTCTCAGACGACCAGAGCAAGCTGGGACGGCCGAAAGATTTTACCGTGAATGTCCGCGAAGTGTACGTCAGCGCAGGAGCGGGCTTTGTGGTCGCCGTCACCGGTGCGATTATGACAATGCCCGGACTTCCGAAAAAGCCTGCGGCAAACAATATTGACGTTAACGCGGATGGTGTGATCACCGGATTATTCTGAAAAACGGAAAAGAGGAAGCTATGGTTTGCTCAAAATGCGGCGCGGAACTGAAAGAGGGAAGTATATACTGCTCCCGGTGTGGTCAGGAGGCACAGATTGTTTCCGAAATAAATATTCTGGAAGATGATCTGCTGCTGGACCTGATGGATGAGAAGGTTTCTACTGATGATGAGACGGGCGGTGCAAAGCCTGACAATACCTCGACAGAGAGGGAGCGTCTCCAGAGACGTGAGGAAAAGCGGCGGGAGAAAAAAAGAAAAAAACGCAGACGGACGGCGATTATCCTGGTGGTTATTCTGGCGGTTGTCCTGGTTGGCGGGGTTTCTTTGTGGAAATATCAGCAGAATCATTCGCCGGACTATCTTCTCACACAGGCGGAGGAGGCGTACGGACAGAAGAATTACAAGAATGCGTTGGAGTATCTGGAGAAGTTATCTGCCCTGGATAAGGATAATGTGGAAGGACTGCTTTTAAACGGGCAGATCTGCCTCGCGCAGAAAAGCTATGAGGATGCGGAGACGCTGTTTTTGCATGTCCTGGAGCTCGAGGCGGAAAATCAGGAGGCTTATGAAGGGCTGATCCGGGTCTATGACGCGCAGGACAGGACAGATCTGATTCTGGCTCTGATGGACAGCGTTACAGATGAAGAAATCCTGGCTCTGTTTGAGGACTACATTATACCAACGCCGCAGATTGAGGTGGAGAGCGGTTCTTACTCGGAGTATTTTACCGTGAAGATCACGGCGGAGAAGAAGACGCTGGATATTTATTACACGCTGGATGGTTCTACGCCCACCACCGATGATACGCTTTATGAGGAACCGGTGGAAATCAGCGAGCAGGGAACCATTACTCTGATTGCAATCTGTGCGGATGAGGACGGCAATTGCAGTGAGCCGGTCTCAGCGGTCTATAAGGTCGCATTGGAAGCACCGGATACACCGACAGTGTCCCCCGACGGCGGACAGTATACGTCTCCGGTCAGCATTACGGTGAACGTTCCGTCCGGCACGACGGTATACTATACCTGGGATAATTCTACGCCGACGGCATCATCTTCCAGATATACCGGACCGTTGGAAATGCCGGAGGGAAATAATATTCTGTCTCTGATCGCCATCGACGAGTATGGAATGAAGAGTGAAGTGCTCAAGTGCAATTATATTTACTATCCGGAGGTTGCGGACGATTCCACTGCAGACAGCGGGACCGCGGATGCGTCGGCAGGAGATGAAGAGACGGCAGAAGAGTGAGGACTGCAGACTTTTTTCTGAAAAACAAGGCAGACGAAATGATATCAATGATGCAGAAATATGGATAGATAGAAACAGGAGGGAACGTTACCATGAAGTTTACGAAGATGCACGGCTGCGGCAACGATTATGTGTATGTCAATTGTTTTGAGGAGACGATAAGGAACCCGGCTGCAGTATCCATGTATGTCAGCGACCGTCATTTTGGCATTGGCTCTGACGGCATGATTCTGATCTGCCCGTCCGATATTGCGGATTTTCGCATGGCTATGTACAATGCCGACGGTTCCGAGGGGAGCATGTGCGGGAACGGCATACGCTGTGTGGCAAAGTATGTCTATGATCACGGAATGACGGATAAAAAGAATATTTCTGTCGAGACAAAATCCGGAGTGAAATATCTGGATCTGACCGTCGAGGACGGAAAGGTGACGCTGGTAAAAGTGAATATGGGAGCTCCGGGTCTTGCGCCGGAGCAGATTCCGGTTTTGGCGGAAGGAGACCGTGTGGTTGATGCGCCGATCACCGTTCTCGGCAAAGAGTACCGTATGACCTGTGTCTCCATGGGAAACCCTCATGCGGTTGTATTTGTCGACGACACGGAGCACTTCCCGCTGGAGCAGATTGGTCCGTATTTTGAGAATCATGAGCTGTTTCCGGATCGCGTGAATACCGAGTTTGTGCAGATCCTCAGCCGAAGTGAAGCTAATATGCGTGTCTGGGAGAGGGGATCCGGGGAGACCTGGGCCTGCGGCACCGGCACCTGCGCTTCGGTGGTGGCCTGTGTGCTGAATGGCCGTACGGATGATAAGGTCCTGGTACATCTTCGGGGCGGAGATCTGGAAATCTTTTATGACAGAAAGGCGGATACGGTCTGGATGACCGGGCCGGCCACATCTGTATTCGAGGGTGAGATCGATGTCAGCGAAGTGGATCTGTAAAGGAGCGTCGTTTCACTGATCGTAATGAAATGACGATTCAGAAATGAGTTTGCCTGTGTGTTGCATTATTTTATATTGTGCATGCCGGAGATAAAAACATTTAGTGTGAGGAAAGATTACCATGAAATTATCAGATTTAATACAAAAGCTGGATTATACATGTGTGCAGGGGACGGCGGACCGGGAGATTACAACGCTGGTCTACGATTCCCGCAGGATTGAAAAAGATTCTGTCTTTGTCTGCATTACCGGGGCAGTCAGTGACGGGCATCAATATGCTGCGCAGGCGGCGGAGCAGGGAGCGGCAGCCGTGATTGTTGAGAAAGAAGTTGATGTTCCCGCTGCCTTGACGGTGATCCGTGTGGAGGACACCCGGATTGCGCTGGCGGAGATGTCAGCCGCTTACTTTGGATATCCGGCGGAAGAGCTGAAGACAATCGGAATCACGGGTACCAAGGGAAAAACTACCGCCACTTATATGGTAAAATCGATTCTGGATCATTCCGGATACCGCTGTGGACTGATCGGCACGATCGAGATGATCATCGGCGAGGAAAAGATTCCGGCAGCCAACACGACACCGGAGTCTTATGTCGTTCAGGAAGCGTTCCGGAAGATGGTGGATGCAGGCTGTGACTGTGTGGTGATGGAGGTATCTTCCCAGGGATTGATGCTTCACCGTGTGGGCGGATTCGTCTTTGACTATGGTATTTTTACCAACCTGGAGCCGGATCACATCGGCCCCAACGAGCACAAAGATCTGGACGATTATATTCGCTGTAAGAGCCTGCTTTTTCAGCAGTGCCGCCAGGGTATTTTTAACGCGGACGACGTTCATCTGGAAAAAATTCTGGAGGGCCACACCTGCGAGGTAGAGACCTACGGTTTTTCCCAGGATGCGGATCTGGTAGCGCAGGATGTTCATCTCTTTGACCGGGGAGGCAGCCTGGGCGTGGCATACCATATGAGCGGAAAGCTGGATATGGATGTGGAGATTGACATCCCCGGCAAGTTCAGCGTTTATAATTCCATGACCGCCATTTCCATCTGCCGGCATTTCGGTGTGGAGGCGGAGGCCATCCGGCAGTCACTGTCGCAGATTCATGTCAAGGGGAGAGTGGAGATTCTGCCTGTCTCATCAAAGTTTACACTGATGATCGACTATGCGCACAATGCCATGAGCCTGGAGAGCCTTCTGACAACGCTGAGAGAGTACCATCCGAAACGGTTGGTCTGCCTTTTTGGCTGCGGCGGGAACCGCGCACGGGACCGGAGATTCCAGATGGGAGAGGTTTCCTCGCGCCTGACCGATTTTACTATCGTGACATCGGATAATCCGAGAAATGAGGAGCCGGCCGCTATTATTGAGGATATTATTACCGGCGTGAAAAAAGCGGACGGAGAGTATATTTCCATTGTTGACCGGGCAGAGGCCATCCGCTACGCGATTGAACATGCAAAAGAGGGCGATGTGATTGTCCTGGCGGGCAAGGGACATGAGGATTATCAGGAAATCTGCGGAAAGAAATATCACATGGATGAGCGCGAACTGGTGGCGGATGTGGTAAAGGATGGTAATTTTATCAGATAATAAAGGGGATAAAATCATGAATTTTGAGTGTATTCCCGATTTAAAGCTATGTTTTTTGGAATGTTTGTGTTATCATGCAGGTGTGGCGTGATAACAGACATGACACGATACCCTGGAATAGCAGGTGAAGTTTAGTAACGATTTTGCACAGAAGGGCAAAATGATACATCCGGTTATCCGGACATGGAGTCTGAGGAGGATTTCCTTATGAAACGAGTGTTGTTAAAATTGAGTGGAGAGGCCCTGGCTGGCGATAAAAAGACAGGGTTTGATGATGAGACGGTGTTTATGGTTGCCAACCAGGTCAAACAGCTTGTCGACCAGGGCGTTGAGGTTGGTATCGTGATCGGCGGCGGCAATTTCTGGCGCGGACGTACCAGCGACAGCATCGACCGGACGAAAGCAGATCAGATCGGCATGCTGGCGACGATTATGAATTGTATCTATGTGTCGGAAATATTCCGGTCAGTGGGTATGATGACCAATGTGCTTACCCCCTTTGAATGCGGCTCTTTTACGAAGCTGTTTTCCAAGGATCGTGCGAACAAATATTTTGCGAAAGGAATGGTTGTCTTCTTTGCGGGTGGCACCGGACATCCTTATTTTTCCACGGACACCGCTACGGTGCTGCGGGCAATCGAGATTGAGGCGGACGGTATTCTTCTGGCAAAGTCCATCGACGGCGTTTACGACAGCGACCCGAAGCAGAATCCGGACGCAGTCCGTTACGATGAGATTTCTATCCGCGATGTCATTGCTCAGAAGCTTGAGGTTGTCGATCTCACCGCATCCATCCTGTGCATGGAAAACCATATGCCGATGTACGTGTTTGCCCTGAATGAGGAAAGCAGTATTGTGAAAGCGCTGTCCGGAGAGTTTAACGGGACAGTGGTAACGGTTTGAAGCGAAAAATAGGAACAGAACAAATACATAACGGAGGTTTACAAGATGAACGAGAAAATCAAACCCTATGACGATAAGATGCAGAAATCCTATCAGAATCTTCTGACAGAGTTTGGCGCCATCCGTGCCGGACGCGCGAATCCCCATGTGCTCGATCAGATCCGTGTGGACTACTATGGTTCTCCGATGCCGATCCAGCAGGTGGCGAATGTATCGGTCCCGGAACCCCGGATGATCCAGATTCAGCCCTGGGAGGCTTCCATGGTAAAAACCATTGAAAAAGCGATTCTGACATCGGATCTCGGGTTAAACCCGACCAATGACGGCAAGGCAATCCGTCTGATTTTTCCGGAATTGACAGAGGAGCGGCGTAAGAGTCTGTCCAAGGATGTCAAGAAGAAAGGCGAGGCGGCAAAGGTGGCTGTCCGCAATATCCGCCGTGACGGCAATGACGCGATGAAAAAGCAGGGAAAAGCCGAGGGAATCTCTGAGGACGGCATCAAAGATCTGCAGACGGAGATCCAGAAGCTGACGGATAAGTATATTGTTATGATTGATGAAGCGGTGGAAGAGAAAACAAAAGAGATCATGACCGTGTAACTGATTATAGTAAAAGAAAAATCCACCTGCTGTTTTTGTGCATACACTTTGATGTTGTTTTTTTCTGTGTTGTCTGTTGATTTTTGCCTGAAGTAAATCCACCTGTGTATACAGGCGGGGAAACTGCTATGGCAGGAATTAGTATGCCCGGAAAGTCTGCATCATCTGTCTGATGGTTTGCGTTAAAAAGGGCGGGTGGATTTTCCCTGTGGGTATCATCCACTTGCAGGGCTTTTGACTCCGATAACATAAGACGATAAGTCTGCTGCAGTGATAAGGTTTTGGAACAAATAATATTTTTGTCACAGGAAGGATAACCGACAATGGATCTGGAAGATTTAAAGATTCCGACGCATGTATCTATTATCATGGATGGAAACGGGCGCTGGGCCAAAAAGCGCGGAATGCCGCGGACATTTGGACATAAAAGGGGCGCTGAGGTGGTGATGGATATCTGCAGGGAATCGTTTAAGCTGGGAATTAAGTACCTGACAATCTACGCTTTTTCCACGGAAAACTGGAACAGACCGGAGATGGAGGTCAGGACGCTGATGACTCTGTTTGGCAGATATCTGAAGATATGCTACGGCGAAGCGATGGAGAATCATATGCGAGTGCGTGTGATTGGAGACCGGACGGGGCTTTCAGCAGAACTTCGGGAGCAAATCCGTGAACTTGAGGAAGCCAGCGCGGATTTCACAGAGTTTCATCTGCAGATTGCGATCAATTACGGCAGCCGGGATGAGATGCTCCGGGCGATGAAGCGGATGATGGCGGATTATAAGAAGGGAAAAATTTCTCCGGAGGAACTTGACGAGGCGTGCTTTTCTTCCTATCTGGATACGGCGGATATACCGGATCCGGATCTGATGATCCGCACCAGCGGGGAGCTGCGTCTGTCTAATTTTCTTATGTGGCAGCATGCGTACAGCGAGTTTTATTTTACTGACACGGCCTGGCCGGATTTTAACCGGGAAGAGCTGCTGAAGGCGATTGAGGCTTACACGAAGCGGGATCGAAGATATGGTAAGGTGAAAGAGGCTTAGAGATGTCCCTGGTTGAAGATATAGGGAAATGAGAATGACTTCGGAAGAAAGCGGGAAATGAGAACGGTTTCGGAACAAAGCGGGATACGGGAACAGGAAGGGATGCATTATGTTTAAGACAAGACTGGCAAGCGGCGTGGTGCTTGTCATACTGGCATTATTATTTATCATACACGGAGGGTATCTGCTGTTGGCAGTGCTGGGAGTTATTTCCCTGATCGGCATGTATGAGCTCTACCGTGTGCTGAAAGTGGAAAAGAGTATCGGAATCGCCGGGTATATCGCGGCGGCGCTCTATTATCTGAATCTGGCGTTTGATTTTCTGCCGGATATCATGGCGCTGATTATGGGATTTCTTATCGTGTGCATGTGCATTTTTGTCTTTGGTTATCCCCGTTTTCACGCGTCACAGATATTCGGTACCTTTTTCGGGTTCTTTTATGTTGCGGTGATG
>JAJQAD010000198.1:11557-15981 GCA_021204005.1 Clostridiales bacterium | reverse complement strand
GATCAAGTGGAATTTACTCTTGCACTGGAATTTACTTTTTCAATTCAGCAAAGCATTGTAAATACATGGTAAAGAACGATCTGTTTCACTCTGCTGATCCGGAAATCGGTGTGATAACGATATTCTCCGCGCTGATCCCGGTTTTCCGCTTTACGATGTCCTCCACCTGAGCCCGCTTTGCATCCGTGACATCCCCCATATCAAGCACGACATCTGCCGTCTCATCTGTGATGCTCACCACGACATCCGAAAACCCCTTTGCAGCCAGCAGCAGCTCCGCCGCGTTTTCCCGCTCCGCCACATCGGTCATGGCAACCATAGCGTCCACGGCGTCCTGTTTCTGCGCGTCCGTGAGGGATGTACTGTTAATGATTTCCAGCAGGGACTCCTTATTTTTTGACCGCACCTGTTCCCGGCTTAATTTTACCTCAGCTGCGTAATCCACTGTGCTATCAGCGGAAGTCAGAACAGTCTCTCCGGCTGCAGAACTGTCCGTATCCACGGAATCCCCGTCAGCACCGTCCTCATTTGCTCCGGTATCCGTGTCTGAATGCTCCGATTCCTCTGTGTCGCCGGTCTGGGCCGACGCTGTATCTGTATCCTCCTCCGACCCTGCGGACGCCGTATCCGCATCCTCCTCCGTGTCAGTAAAAATTTCCGCCACGGAGTCTTCCTCGGATATTTCATATGTATCAGCCACCTCATCTACGGTCGTCTCCACAGCTTCATCCGTTGTTGTCTGCGTGTAACTGATATAGCCAGCCACAGCAATCATCAATGCCAGCGCCGTAATAATAATCTGATTTTTCCGAAAAACTTTTTTCACTCTGACTCCTCCTGTACTTTTTCCATCTTAACTACCTTTATTTTATGAGCTTCCAATCCAAATAATGCTTCCACGGCTTCAGAAATATCTGATGCAACCGTGCTGTTTCCGCCGCCCTCCGCCACTACCAGAACGCCCTCGATCGCGGGGACAATTTCTTTGCTGACAAAAGGCTCCTCCTCACTGTCTGTGTATACCGTCGCCTCACTGCTCTCCGTGCGGGTATCGGATGTTCCGTCCTCCTTGGAAGAGGACTCTTCCTGCGAATAAGTCACATCTTTCTCTACCACAGTCTCTCCGCTGTCCTGAAAAGTAATCATCACTTCCACCGCACCGACGCCATCCATCCGGGACAGAACTTCAGCAAGGCGTTCCTCCATCTCCGCCTCATAGTCAGACACCGTAACCGTATCCGAAATTTCCAAAAGCGCATCCGTCTCCCCACCCTCGGAAGAGGATTCTCCGCAGCTGGATGGAAAAGCAATAACCAGCAACAGCACACCGGCAAGAAACAGAATCAGACACTGATCCTTCTTGAGCTTTTTCTTTTTCCATAAATTTTTCAGGTCTTTCATTCCGCAAGATCCTCCGTCAGCCTGGATTCAAACTCTTCATACACCTCCGCCTGCACCTCCTCTATCCCGGACCAGTCCATATCCGCCGGATTCTGTCCTTCCATCTGTGAGATAATCTCTTCCTCCCATCCGTTCGTCCCAAGAAGAGAAATCAGCGGTTTCATCAGTGCGGCGATCAGGATAAGTCCCGCAAAAAAAACGAATGTATTTTACATATCTTTGATCCGGCAGAATCTGCAACGCCATAGTAAGAAAAATCACCAGGCAGACCATCTGTTTCACCCAGGACATCAGTTCCGCAAACATGTTACCCTCCTCTTATTTCAGACTTTGTGTAAACAATCAGACTCACTTCGCAGCAAATGCGAAGTACTGTCCTGAGCAGTTACATATACTTTACCACGAGATTCTTTCCCGCTGCATCAGCGCACCGCTGTAATGACAATTGCGATAGTGAGCAAAATCATCAGAATGCCGGTGAGCAGCGTTTTCAGAAGCAGCCCCGCACTTTCGCCGATACTGTCAATGCAGTTACAAACCTCTGTGCTTGCAAAAGGCTGTACCATCGCTCCGGTCACCTTAAACATCAGGAAAAAGAGAAGCATTTTGAAAACCGGGACAAATGACACACCGACCACCACGATCATCGCCGCCACGCCGACGCCGTTTTTAATCACCAGCGCGGATCCCAGAAAAATATTCCCCACAGCCTCCGTGACACTGCCAAGTCCCGGTATCATCCCCAATACTTTTGTCACTGACATTTTTTTCAGATTATCCACCGACGGTGCAATCATCGTTTCAACCACATTGATTCCGGTCACGCCTGCCAGCAGCGCCCGCAGACTCCACTGGATCAGATTCCGGATCAGTGCGGTCAGACGGGAAATCATTTTTTCCCCGGTGAGACAGTTCAGCATCTGCAAAACAGCAAAAATATGTATGACCGGAGCTACAACAGAGGCGAGCAGCTGCTCCACCAGCCAGATGACCCCGACCGCTATCTGGTAAAAGGCTGCCGCGGTAGTCTGGGCCGAGGCAAAAATCAACGTCATGGAAAAAGCCGGTATCACCGCCTCCATCATCGCCACCGTCTGGCTCATCACCTCCTCAAACATTCCGGACACAATCAGATACGACCGGATCAGGAGAACCATCAGTACCAGGAAAAAAAGATAGAACCCGGTCCGGGAAATCTGACTGTTTTCAAACACATCGATGAAATTATGGAAAAACGCGAAAGCAATTGTCAGAATCAGAATACGGACCAGGATACTTTTATACTCCGACGCATCCGAAAAAATAAGCGGCCTCGCCTCATTCCACACATCCCGGGCGGAAATTTCTGTATCCGCATCCAGAATACCCGTCACGATGTCAGAAAAAGAAATCTCCTGCGTCAATTCGTTTTTCGACAGAACATCATCCACTGCATCCAGATCCAGCTCATCCAGAAGCGCTTCCGTCAGATCCTCAATATCCTCGCTCAATGCAGCACTGTCCTCTTCCGTGGAATCTCCCGCATTCTCTGCCTCAGCGCTGTCCGCCTCAACGAAATCCTCTTCCGCCAGGATACGCTCAGAAGCCAAAACAGGCAGGTAATTTATCATCCACAAACCTGCGGCCGCCAGACAGAATAGCAGCAGAACTCTCCTCCTCTTTTTCATATTCACATCAATCCTTCCACTGTCTCAATCAGCGCCAGAAGGATTGGCACGCTGACCGCCATAATGGATAATTTAGCAAACATTTCAATTTGTTTGCCGAGCGTACCGTAACCGGCATCCCTGCAGATCTGTGTGGCAAATTCCGACACATAAGTGATGCCGATCATTTTCAACAAAATCCGGATCATGGAAGAATCCACCCCTGTGTATTCCTGAATCTGCCGGATACTCTCCATCACCGCGCCAAGTTTTTCAATGGAAAAACCCAGAATCAGCAGTGCTGTGCCCAGGCTGATATAAAGCGCATACTCTCTTCTCTGCTGTTGGAAAAGCAACGCCAGGATCACGCCTGCAAATCCAATCATAACTACCCGGATCATCTGCCTCTCACCTCCCCCGCATTACCATCAAAGCGAAAACAAATCCCGGATTTCTTCAAACAGATCATATATGTAGGGCACAATCCAGAACAGAACGATAATCAGCCCGGCCAGACTGGCCAGAAACGCGTGTTCCTCCCTGCCGCTGTGCTTTAACACCTGTCCGATCACAGTCACCAGGATACCGACCGCCGCAATTTTAAACAAAAGATTTACATCCATATACTTCCCCCGCATGTCCCGGAAATTACAGTAACAACAAACCTGCAATTTTCCTATATAGATAACGATAATTATCCGCGCACAGCTTTGATATGTAACCGGAACTATACGAAAACAAGTATCACCATAACTCCAACAGCCACAGCCAGATAACGATACAGCTTTCGTTTCTCCGCCATCTCCTTTTCCGCATCTGCCAGTTTTTGCTCCAGGCGCCCCCTGCAGCGATGGAGATGGCTGACCTGCGCCTCAGTATCCAGCTGACCCAGATTTCTCCCTGTCTCCAGAACAATATCCAGTTCTTCTCCCGACAACATCAGCTTCTTTTGTTGCTCCTTAAAATAAAAGCGCCAGACTGACTCCAGATCCTTAACGGAAACCTCCCGCAGCCTGTCAGCGATTTTTTGCATCACCTCTCCTGTCGGTCCGTGATATTTTTTCGACAGACGTTCCAGAGCCTCCGCCATCGTCAGACGTTCATAACGGATCTCTCCGGCGAGAAGGCTCAGAATACGAATCAGGGAGAGAAGCACGTCCCTGTGATATTTTTGTTTCTCCGCCAGAGCACCTGCAAATCCGATGCAGGCGGCCACAATCAAGGCTGACCCGATTAGCTTTACCGCTCCGTGCAAACCAGTTTCCCCTCCGCGTCAAAAACACGATATTCCCGCATACCCGCGGCACAGGAAAGCACAACGTACCGCTGAAACAGCTTTTCCTGCCGGCAGATGTCCCATCCCGGTTTTCCCCAGAG
>JAJQAD010000198.1:0-11547 GCA_021204005.1 Clostridiales bacterium | reverse complement strand
CCTGCACATCACGGCTGTGAATCGTCGCCAGAATCCGGCAGCCGCAGCGGACGGCATAGCGCAGCGCATCCATATCCGCCTGCCCGCCAATCTCATCCACCGCAAGCACTTCCGGCGACATTGACCGCACCAGAAGCATCATTCCCGCCTCTTTCGGACAGCCATCCAGCACGTCCGTCCTGCAGCCGACGTCATTCTGTGGAACTCCGCGGATGCACCCGGCGATCTCGGAACGCTCGTCCACCAGGCCGACCTTTTTCCCCGCAACGTTTTTCTCTCCATCCGAGAGCAGACGCACCAGGTCGCGAAGCAGCGTTGTCTTTCCGATACCCGGCGCGGAGAGAAGCAATGTATCCAGAAATTCCGCTCCATGACGGAGCTTTGGAAATATCCGTGCAGCGCATCCTTTATGCTCCGCGGCAATCCGGATATTCAGATAAGAAATGGGAAAAATCCGCCGAATTTTTCCATCTTCTACGGAAACCTGTCCGCAGATACCAATCCGATGTCCGCCCTCCACCGTCAGAAACCCCTGCTTTACTTCCTCTTCATAGGCATAAAAAGAATAGTTTGACATAAATGTGCACATCTGCTCCAGATCCTCCCGCCGCATCCGCACACAGGAAGCATCCGGTACACTGACCAGTTCTCTGCCTCGCAGATACAATTCACCTTCCGCAGTCAAGAAAGCCAGATACTGATTGACGCGCACGCGGATTTCCTCCAGGCTGTGATGGAACACGCCGCTATTTTCAATTTGTTCCCTCAGGCGCAGAGGAAACAGTCGGATAATCTGTTGCATCTTTTACACCTTCTTTAAAGAAATCATTGTCCGAAAACAATCAGACTGCGCAGCGCAAAAGCACTGTGCAATCAGGCATCCGCTTTTTCAGCCTAAGTAAATATATGAGAATTCGGACAAGATAGAACCGAAAACACACAAAAACTCTGATCTAAGCGGCCAAAACCGAAAAAACACCTTGACCGGAGTTATCTTCATACTATACAATAGAAAAGTATTGGATTAAAAGAAATAAAACATATACAAAGGAACGGTGAAATCATGTACAAGACCAATTTTGACTTTATTGTGGAAAAGCAAGAGCTTCCGCCACTCCGGTGCGCGTGGCGATTGCAGGCGCGGAAGCGGAAAACATCCTCCTCGGCGCGTTTCAGGCGGAAGCAGAGGGATTTGCAAAGCTGATTCTTCTTGGCAATGAGAATCAGATCATCACGATTCTGAAGGACCTGAGCCTCTTCTCCCGGGAATATACCATTGTAAATGTCCCGGAAGATCAGAGTGTCGTCCAGGCTGCCATTGATCTGATCAAAGAGGGCAAGGCGGACATGCTGATGCGCGGCAATGTCCAGACCCGCGATTTTCTGATGCCGATTCTCGACAGGAAAAACAACCTGATCGAGAATGGACGTCTGCTCTCCCACATTACATTCTTAAAGATTCCGGAGTACCGCAGAATTCTGGCGGTCTCTGATGTGACTGTCATCGTTGAGCCGAATATGAACCAGCGCAAAAAGATCGTACAGAACATGGTCAGCACTCTCACGGCTCTCGGCTATGAGCATCCGAATATCGCTCTGATGACACTGATTGAAAAGCCCGCTTTCCATATGAAAGATACAGTGGAGGCACAGACCATCGTCCGGGAACATAAAGAGCACCCGATCGCGGACTGCGAACTGGTCGGTCCCATCGCCTATGACCTGATCATCAGCAAAGAGGCCGCCCGCCTGAAAGGGTTTGACTGTGACCTCTGCGGTGAGTTTGACGGCATTATTACACCGAACCTGCTGACCGGAAACACACTGGTAAAGGCGATGCAGATCCACGGACACGCTTCCAGCTGCGGCGTTCTGGTCGGCGCCAACATCCCGATCGCCATCACCTCCCGCTCCGACCCGAAGGAGCAGTCTTATCTGTCGCTGGCAGCCTGCGCAGCGCTGCAGAAGACCGCGGTGGAATGGAGTTTATAATCAGGCATCTAATGTAATACCGCTAAATCATTAATTCAAAAAAATCCTGCTGCATATGCAGCAGGATTTTCTATTACAGAGTTCAATTCAAATTATATATTTCTGATACCTTACTTTTTTGTGATATATCCCTGCGCTTTCAGCAGTTCCGCACAGAGCACCGCGCCGCCGGCAGCACCGCGGACGGTATTGTGGGACAATCCGACAAACTTCCAGTCATATACCGTATCCTCTCTCAGACGGCCGACAGAAACGCCCATGCCATTCTCATACTCCACATCAAGCTGCACCTGAGGACGGTTGTCCTCCTCCATATACCGGATAAACTGCTTCGGCGCACTGGGGAGCCCCAGCTCCTGGGGAATTCCGGAAAACGACGCCAGTTTCTCCAACAGCTGTTCTTTCGTTGGGTTCTTACGGAATTTGACAAACACCGCCGCCGTGTGGCCGTTTAACACCGGCACGCGGATGCACTGACAGGTAATCACTGGAGTTGTAGCCGGGACGATTACACCCGCTTCTTCATCAAGCTTACCCCAGAGGCGCAGCGGCTCTTTCTCGGACTTTTCCTCCTCACCGCCGATGTAGGGAATGATATTCTCCACCATCTCAGGCCAGTCTTTAAATGTCTTACCCGCACCGGAGATTGCCTGATATGTGGTGGCTACCACTTCATACGGTTCAAACTCTTTCCATGCAGTGAGCACCGGCGCATAAGACTGGATGGAACAGTTCGGCTTTACCGCAATAAACCCTCTGGTCGTGCCGAGACGCTTCTTCTGATACTTGATCACTTCCATGTGCTCCGGATTGATCTCCGGGACAACCATGGGAACATCCGGCGTCCAGCGATGCGCGCTGTTGTTGGAAACCACCGGGGTCTCCGTCTTCGCATACGCTTCCTCGATCGCCTTGATCTCATCTTTCGACATATCTACAGCGCTGAACACAAAATCCACATCAGCCGCCACTTTTTCCACCTCGTTGACATTTTTCACAACGATGTCCTTTACCGCTTCCGGCATCGGCATCGTCATCTTCCAGCGTCCGCCAACCGCATCCTCATAGCGCTTTCCCGCAGATCTCGCGCTGGCCGCGATGGTCGTCACCTCAAACCAGGGATGATTTTCCAGAAGAGAGATAAATCTCTGACCAACCATGCCGGTTCCGCCTAAAATTCCGACTTTCAACTTCTCACTCATTTTCATTTCCTCCGAATTCTGACCACGGATGCCTCCACATCCCGGTCTGATTCCCCCGTATATACATTCCGCGCCTTATGTCCGTTGTACGCGAACATCTGTCGCTCTGTTGGCTATATTACCGCAAGTCAGAGTAAAATGCAAGTCCTTTTACGCTTTTTTCGTCACGAATCTATGATCATGATTGCATTTCATCGCGCCCACTCGATAGCTGCGCTATCTGCACACTGCTGCACGGCTCATTGCCAGCGCTCATCATCCAGCCAGTCGTTCTTAAGATACTCACGCTCAATCTTAATCACTTTCTCCATCGCCTCTTTCCCCGGCGCGCCGATTGTCAGACGCTTGTTGACGCAGGTTTCCATGGAAATCGCCTCATAAATATCTTCCCCGAACACGGGACAGATCGCCTGCAGTTCCTCCAGCGGCATATCATCAATCGCGATATTCTTATCAATACAGTACAGTACAATCTGACCGACGATGCCGTGGGCATCCCGGAACGGAACGCCGTGGTTGACCAGGTAATCCGCCGCGTCCGTAGCATTGGTAAAACCGTGGCGGGCACTGTCGCTCATCACATCTTTATTAAACTGCATCGTGGAGATCATCCCGGTAAACAGCGCCAGACACCCTTTCACCGTATCGATGGCGTCAAAAGTAAGCTCCTTGTCCTCCTGCATGTCCTTATTGTACGCCAGCGGAATCCCTTTCATCGTGGTCAACAGGGAAACCAGCGCGCCGTAAACCCGTCCGGTCTTTCCGCGTACCAGCTCCGCAATGTCCGGATTTTTCTTCTGCGGCATGATGCTGCTGCCCGTACTGTAGGCATCGTCAATCTCTACAAACCGATACTCATTTGAGTTCCAGATAATAATTTCCTCGCAGAAACGGCTCAGATGCATCATAATCGTGGACAATGCAGACAAAAACTCAATCAGGTAATCGCGGTCCGACACGGAATCCATGCTGTTAAGCGTAGGTCCGTTAAATCCCATCAGTTCCGCCGTATACTCCCGGTCAAGCGGATAGGTCGTCCCGGCAAGCGCCCCGGCTCCCAGCGGACAATAGTTCATCCGGTCATAAATATCGTGCAGACGGCCTCTGTCCCGCTTAAACATCTCAAAATAGGCTCCCACATGGTGCGCCAGCGTCACCGGCTGTGCTTTCTGCATGTGGGTAAATCCCGGCATGATCGTCTCCGTATTCTCCTCCATAATTTTTAAAAGTTCCTCCAGCAGTTCCTTCAAAAGCTCATCCGTGTAGAGTACTTCCAGCCGCGTGTAGAGCCGCATATCCAGAGCCACCTGGTCGTTCCTGCTGCGCCCTGTGTGCAGCTTCTTCCCTGTATCACCGAGCCGGTCGATGAGATTCGCCTCCACAAAACTGTGGATATCCTCATACTCCTCCGTGATGGCGAGCCGTCCCTCCTCCACATCCGCGCGGATCTCATCGAGGGTTTTTACAATCGCCTGCATCTCCTCTTTCGTCAGAATGCCCTGCTTTCCGAGCATACATACATGAGCGATGCTGCCCTCGATATCCTGCTTATACAGTTTTTTATCAAATGAGATGGACGCATTGAAATTGTAAACCAGCTTGTCCGTCTCCTTTGTGAATCTTCCTCCCCATAATTGTGCCATAATGTATTTCCTCCATAAATCTTTTTATGTTGCTGTACCTTTATTCAGACACCCTTCCAGCCAATCGTTCCCTTTTAGAAAAAATACAGCCGCAGTAATCCTGCCGGTATAAGCCGTAAATCTTCGATAATTCAATAGAGCGCTTATACCCGTCCTTTTTCTTGAAATCTGAGGGAAGAAACCTTGCTCCGCAAAAAGCCGAACCGGCACAGTCATTCTCATCTCTATCTGCCATCCGCTGCCCGATTTCATTGAGAACTTCCGCATTCTTCAGCGGACTGATCGTTAATGTCGTGGTAAAATAATCCGCTCCGCGCTCCGCGGCCAGCTCTGCTGTCTCGGACAAACGCAGTTCAAAGCATTTCCGGCACCGCTCGCCTCCCTCGGGAATGTGCTCCAGCCCTTGGACCGCTTCAAAAAAACGCTCCGGCTCATAGTTTCCCTCCACAAAGGAGATCGGATGCAATGTGGGTAATTCTTCGATCAGCCGCTTCTGCTCCCCCACTCTGTGATGATACTCCTCCGCATCTGTGATGTTTGGATTATAATAAAACACGGTAATGGAAAAATATCGGGACAGGTACTCCAACACATAACTGCTGCAGGGTGCACAGCAGCTATGGAGCAAAAGCGTCGGAATCTTATCCTGCGCCTGCAGTTCCGCAATGATTTTATCCAGTTCTTTTTGATAATTTCGTTTCATACGCGCTATTATAATAGATAAAATAAGAAAAGTACAGTACCAGTTTTCACAGATTAAGCGCTCCAATCCCGTTTAATATCAATGCAGCAAACGCCTGTAGAGTTCTCAGAATCAAAGATTCCATTTTCCTTCCCCTCTTCTGCAGTCACATTGCCATTTTTTTCATATTATAATTTATACCATCAAACAGGGAGACATGATCATGAACAAGGTTTTCACAGTGAATCATGTAAACTATGCCTATCACACCATGCAGGGGGAAACTCCCGCTTTATCAGATATCAGTTTTGATGTGGCGCCGGAGGAATTCCTCGCCATTGTAGGCCCATCCGGCTGCGGCAAATCCACACTGCTGAATTTACTCAGCGGCCTGCTTCAGCCGGAATCCGGCTTCATAATGCTGAACGGACAGCCATTAAACGCAAAAAACCGGCTTCAGATCGGCTATATGCTGCAGCAGGATTACCTCCTGGAATGGCGGAGTATTCTTAAGAATATTCTTTTGGGGCTGGAAATCCGCGGTGAATTAAATGCTGAATCGATTGCTTATGCAAATACACTGTTAAAACAGTATGGTCTGGAAAAATTTGCCGACGCCCGTCCCCACCAGCTGTCGGGAGGCATGCGCCAGCGGGCGGCTCTGGTGCAAACCCTCGTCCTGAAGCCGGAGCTTCTGCTTCTGGATGAGCCTTTTTCTGCACTGGACTATCAGACAAGACTCACTGTCGGAAATGACATCGGAAATATCATCCGTAAGCAGAAAAAAACCGCTGTTCTGGTAACCCATGATTTATCAGAAGCCGTCAGTCTGGCAGATCGCATTGTGATCTTAAGCAGCCGGCCGGGGAAAATACATTCCATCGTTACAATAAATATGCCGGAAGAACTCTCCCCCATGGAACGGCGGAACCATCCTGCTTTTAAGGAGTATTTTAATGATATCTGGAACCGGCTGCAAATAGCCGAAGCAGACTACAGAAACAAAAATGCAGAAGATTTATCAGCCAAAACAAACCGTATTGCAGATACCACCAAATATTTATCAGCGGCAAAAGAAACAAATTCGGAAAACACTCTCATAAATAATGCGACGACTTCAAGAGGTGAATTTTCATGAAAATAAAAAAAGAAAACGCATGTTTACCCGGATCATTATTTAAAAATCACCGCAAAACCGGGAATCTATGCAACAGTAGCCAGGAACTTTTCCTGAAAAAACAAAAACTGCACCGAAAAAAAGTCCGTATCCTCCGCATCATCATCATACTGGCCTTTCTCGCACTCTGGGAAACGGCCGCATATCTCGGCTGGATCGACGACTTTATCTTCAGCAGCCCCTCCCGTCTCGTCCTGTGTTTTATCAATCTGACACAGGGCGGCGTGATCTGGCAGCATATCCGCATTACTTTACTGGAAACCGTGGTAAGTTTCCTGCTTGTCGTCGGAATCACCGTTCTGACCAGCATCCTGCTCTGGTCGAAAAAATCCATCTCCGAGACCGTGGAACCCTACCTGGTCATCTTAAACAGCCTGCCCAAATCCGCTCTGGCGCCTCTGCTCATTGTCTGGCTCGGCGCCAATTACCGGACCATCATCGTCACCGGTATGTCTGTCGCTATCTTCGGTTCCATCCTGAGCCTCTACCAGGGATTTCTGGGCGTAGACCCCGACCGCGTCCGTCTCATTGAGACGCTGGGCGGAGAACGGAGGCATGTGCTCACTAAAGTCGTCCTGCCGGCCAACATCCCGAACCTTCTCTCCATCATGAAAGTAGATGTCGGGCTCTGCCTTGTCGGCGTCGTCATCGGGGAGTTCATCTCCTCCCGATGCGGGCTTGGCTACATGATTATCTATGGAAGTCAGGTTTTCAAACTGGACTGGGTAATTCTGGGTATTGTAATTTTATGCATCATTGCCATGGGATTATATGAGATTCTTGTATTAGCGGAAAAGTTGTATCGTAAGAAAATCTGTTAGAAACAAAATCCGACAGTATTACCATTATCTTTTTAAACGGTATCAGTCCGAATTTCCCCTCCGGGAGAAAAAGGAGCAGCTGAATTATATTGGCTGCTCCTTTTCTTATCTTCATCATCGTTCCTGATAAAATACGGTTTGTTACCCATTCACAAAACTACTCCACCAGTCCGGTCGCTTTCAGCACTTCCCTCACATGCTTCACCGGAATGATTTCCAACTCAGCCTTCACTTCCTCCGCCACATCGTCCAGGTCGTCGCGGTTATCATAGGGGATAAAGACCCGTTTGATTCCTGCACGCTGTGCTGCCATCAGCTTCTCCGGCAGGCCGCCGATCGGCATCACACCGCCCCGGAGGGATATCTCACCCGTCATGGCGATATCTGTCGGCGCCGCTTTCTTCATGGCCAGCGATACCAGCGCCGTGGTGATTGTAACGCCCGCGGAAGGTCCGTCCTTTGGCACCGCTCCCGCCGGAACATGTACATGGATGTTCTGTTTCTCCCACTTCTTCGTCTCACACGGGAACATAGAGCGCACCAGTGTCAGCGCGATCTGAACAGATTCCTTCATCACGTCGCCCAGCTGACCGGTCACGGTAAGTTTGCCGCTGCCCTCCGTCGTGGAAGTTTCTATAAACAGGATTTCTCCGCCAGCCCGGGTCCAGGCCAGGCCGGTCACCACGCCCGGGACTCCCTTTTTCAGACGTTTATCATGACGAATTCCTTTGCCGTTTAAGAACTCCGGCACTTTTTTCACTCCCACCGTGATGCTCTTCTGCTCTCCGCGCACCAGCATGACTGCGGCATGCCTGCACAAAACATCCAGCTGTTTTTTCAGGCCGCGGACGCCGGACTCCGCCGTATACTCGCTGATAATCTTATAGATCGCCTCATCCATCACCTTCAATGATGACTTTTTGATACCCATGCTGTCCATCGCTTTCGGAAGCAGGTGCTTTCGCGCGATGTGGAACTTCTCCACCTCAGTATATCCGGGAAACTGGATCACCTCCATGCGGTTGAGCAGAGGCTCCGGAATCGTATCCGTAGCGTTGGCCGTACACACAAAGAGCACGTCGGAGAGATCGTAAGGCACATTCATATAGTGATCGGTAAAACTGAAATTCTGCTCCGGATCCAGCACCTCCAGCAGAGCGCTGGCCGGATCGCCGTTGTACTCCCGCGCCAGCTTATCCACCTCGTCCAGAACAATAACCGGATTGGAGGCACCGCTTCGCTTGACGCCCTCCATAATTCGCCCTGGCATCGCTCCTATGTAGGTCCGTCGATGTCCGCGAATCTCCGCCTCATCCCGGATACCGCCCAGGCTGATACGGACATATTCCCGGTGCAGCGACCGCGCGATGCTCTGACCAATACTGGTCTTGCCGGTACCCGGCGCACCCACGAACAGCAGAATCGAACCGGACTGTTTCTGTTTCAACGCCATCACCGCAATCTGCTGGATAATGCGCTCCTTTACTTTCTCCAATCCATAGTGATCCTCATCCAGAATCGCCTCCGCCTCTGCCAGATCGATCGGCTGTGCCTCTTCTTTTTTCCACTTGAGGGAGGTGACAAAATCCAGATAGTCATAGAGCATGCCGTACTCATGGCTGTCCTTGCCCTCCTGCTTCATGCGGTTTAACATCTTCTCCGCTTCCGCCTGCGCATCCGGATTCATGCCGGCTTCCTGTATTTTTTTCTCAAACTTCCGCACATCGGATATATTCTCCGGGTGCATCTCGTCAAGTTCCTGCTGCAGAAAAGAAATCTGTTTTTTTAACGCAGCTTCCCTGTATATCTTGTCGTTCGTCTCCTTCTGGGCAGTTGCCGCCTCCCCGCTGACCTTGACCAGCTCCACAAACTCATAAATAGCATGGCGAATCATCTCTGCCTGCTCCCGCTGCGAATCCGTATCAAGAAATGCATATTTATCTTCCGGCGAGAGATTCATATAGGAAGAAACCGCACAGATAATCTCCTGCAGTGAATGCCAGTGCTGGATAAACGTCCGCGCCATCATTCCCCACTGGAACGACTGGACAAACTGCAGCAGTTTTCTCCTGGTATCACGGTAAATTTCCTTTCGCTCCTCATCAGGAAGATCATCTGCCATCGGGGCAACCGTGGCGGAGGCAGTCAGCTTATCTCCATCCTGTTCTATATCTGTGATCAGCACACGATTCAGCACGCGAATGCTGACATTGCCCTCATCATCCATGTTCTGAACCTGACCGATTAAACCCTTTTCGCGAAAATCCTCCGGCGTCAGTTTTGATTTCTGCTTGTTCTCCTTCTGAATCAGGAACAGCACATCCTCACCCTCTGAGAATTCACTGTTCGACAGAGAAGATAAGACATCTTTCTTAAAATAAAAGATCACTCCCGGCAGAAGCAGCATATCATAAGTAGGTAATACTATCATAAAAATCCTCCTGATTGTCAGCAATCCATTTTGTTCTCAACACACTTGTTAGCAGTCTGCTCGTTTGAGTGCTAACACAGGTATCATATACCACTTTGATTTATTTTGCAAGACTTAATCGAAGATTTCTAAATTTTTACAGCATTCGTCGTGTTTCCCTGACAACTGCTGATCATTTTTCTTTACTTTGCAGGTTCAGTCTCCATAGCCTCCTTCACTGCTTTCCTAAATTCTCCGCTTCCCTCCGGTCTTTTTTTCTCCATATAATTCTCCCGAATCTGCCGCCTGTTCCGTTCCACTTCTTCTTTCAAATCATTGGCTGACAAAAGATGGCAGCCCTCCCCGCGGATAATCACCTGCTCCAGACCGTCAGAAGTGGCCACTGTGATATCGCAGTTTCCGGCATTGACATGAGCAAATTTCTCAATATACTGGTCCGCAGTCTCCGCTTCTCTTGTATACACGACCTGAATATTGTGATAATCCATCACTTCTGTCTGATGCCCCGCCACACGGTATGCGTCAAACACAACAATCAGGTGAATCCGGTTCATAGCCTGATAACTGCAGAGTTCATCCAGCAGACGGCCGCGCGCCGCATCCATATTCGCATTGGCCAGATCATGCAGTTCATCCCAGGCAAAGATGATATTATATCCATCCACCAGCAAAAACCGCTCCCCTGGCTTATCCTTTCGAGCAGCATTTTTTGACAGAGCAACTGTCTTCCGGTGATCTGAGCCCGTCATTGCTGCATCTGTTCCTTTGTCGTTTGTTCTCATCAAAGATGTGTCCGCATCTCCTCCGAATGTCCGTGTCACCGCCTCAGCCGCTTCCCGCCGCGTTCTCTTCACCACGCTTTTTCTGCGTGCGGAATTTTTCCCCCGGTTGGCGTGCGTCGCCTGTTCCAGAATGGCATCCACCTCGTCGGTTCCCAGCCACACATCTGAGACAGTTCTCGCCTGCCGTCTTGCGGCATCGGCCTCCACCCGGAGCGTGACCGGCCTGTCGGTGAGCGGACTCTCTACATGCATATGCTCTTTGACTTCATACCAGGGAACAATAAAGCCGGAACCGTGCGCACAGAACACAGAGTCCGGAGAATTGGCAACATCCGCCTCCGGGTCATATCCCGCCTCCGCAATCACTTCCTCTTCATTATGGCAGGCCTCGTATCCGCGGAGAGAAAAAGACAAACGCCCGAACCCTTTGGTGTAAGCGCTGACCTCCTGCTTATAATCCTGCATCGTCGCCACCGGTGCATAGCCGGTGAGCACACAGTGGTCTCCCGCTATCTCGGGATGGTCAAAATGGCCGTTCATCTTCTCAATATCCGTCATCGCCCTTCCCACCGTCTGCTCCGGTATCTCCAGACGGAAATTGTAAAATGGTTCCAGCAAACGGCTCTCCGCTTCCATCAGACCCTGACGCACCGCACGGTAAGTCGCCCGGCGAAAATCTCCTCCTTCTGTGTGTTTCGGATGGGCGCGGCCTGCAATGACGGTAATCTTCATGTCTGTAATCGCGGAACCGGTCAGCACTCCGCGGTGCGTCTTTTCTGCCAGATGGGTCAGAATCAGGCGCTGCCAGTTTTTATCC
>JAJQAD010000194.1 GCA_021204005.1 Clostridiales bacterium | reverse complement strand
GAGCAGACGACACGGACGCCCGCGATATCATTCACATGCTCCACCATGTTCTCGATCGTGCTCTCGTATCCGTTCCGCTCCAGTTTGCCGACAATGCTCTCCGCCGTCTTAAGCCTGGACTTCACATATTCGATGGGATTATACTGATAAATAAACTGGAACTCATCGCTCATGATATCCAGCTTTGTCCGGACTTCCTTGATCGCCGCATTGTAGAGAAACATAAGATTCTGCCAGTCGTAGACACTTCCTCTGACCTCTGCGCCCTGTTCCGCCATGATGCTCACCTTCCCTTGCTAATTCTGCGACAGCATCCCCGCAAAAAAACTGTTCGCGGGAAAACTATAATTATCATACATCAACTGTCATTTATTGACAATCCCTTTTTCCAATTCTTCCTTCTGCGGCAGGACACTTTTTCACAGATTAACCAGAGCAATTATGCCGGATGCGATGAATTTACAACAGTCCTGCAGAAATCCTTGCAATAAAAACCAGAACGATTATAATAGAATAAAGGTAACTATTCAGTACAGTGCTTCGCACTTGCTGCGAAGTACGTCTGATAACATAGATTACACAGGGAAAAGTCCCATCGCGAAGCGATTTTTAATGGACTTTTCCTCGTAACTGTGAAGGTACTGAACAGTTACGAAGCAAGCGGTCGGTCGGGGACACCACTTCCGGTCGCTATAAAAAAAGTTGCATTTAAAGGAGGAACCTATGAGTACTTATACCACACAGATGGATGCAGCGAGAAAAGGCGTTATCACTCCACAGATGGAAATTGTAGCCCGCAAAGAGCACATGCCCATTGAAAAACTGATGGGTCTGGTGGCGGAGGGAAAGGTCGCCATCCCGGCGAACAAAAGCCACACCTGTCTCGACCCGGAGGGCATCGGCAGCATGCTGCGCACGAAGATCAATGTCAATCTCGGCGTTTCCAGAGACTGCAAGGACTACAATATTGAGATGGAAAAAGTGATGAGCGCCGTTTCTCTCGGAGCGGAGGCCATCATGGACTTATCCAGCCATGGGAATACACAGCCTTTCCGCCGGAAACTGACTGGCGAATGCCCGGCCATGATCGGCACGGTGCCGGTCTATGACAGCGTGATCCACTACCAGCGCGATCTTGCCACGCTGACGGCGGAGGACTTTATCGATGTGATGCGTCTGCATGCGGAGGACGGCGTAGACTTTGTTACCCTGCACTGCGGCATCACACGCAAGACGATCGAGCAGATCAAAAAGCACAAGAGGAAAATGAACATCGTCAGCCGCGGCGGCAGCCTCGTCTTTGCCTGGATGTCCATGACCGGGGAGGAGAATCCTTTCTACGAGCATTACGATGAGATTCTGGATATCTGCGAGAAGCACGACGTGACCATCTCCCTGGGAGATGCCTGCCGGCCCGGATGTCTTGCCGACGCGACCGATGTCTGCCAGATCGAGGAACTGGTGCGTCTGGGCGAGCTGACCAAGCGGGCCTGGGAGCACAATGTACAGGTGATGGTGGAGGGTCCCGGACATGTCCCCCTCGACCAGGTCGCGGCGAATATGAAGGTGCAGCAGACCATCTGTATGGGCGCTCCTTTCTATGTGCTCGGCCCATTGGTGACAGATATCGCCCCCGGCTATGACCACATCACCTCCGCCATCGGAGGCGCGGTCGCTGCTATGAGCGGAGCCGCTTTCCTCTGCTATGTCACACCGGCAGAGCACCTGGCTCTCCCCAACGTGGAGGACGTCAAACAGGGCATCATCGCCTCCAAAATCGCCGCCCACGCGGCGGACATCGCCAAAGGCATCCCCGGCGCACGGGACATTGACGATAAGATGGCGGACGCCAGGCGGAATCTGGACTGGGACGCACAGTTTGCCTGCGCGCTGGATCCGGAGACAGCAAAAGCCATCCGGGATGACCGGCTTCCGGAAGACGATCACAGCGACACCTGCAGCATGTGCGGCAAGTTCTGTGCCGTCAGAAGCATGAACAAAGCACTGTCCGGGGAGTATATCGATATCCTGTAAACAGGGTTCCGGGCATATTACCTTATTTAACTCAGATACGTAAAGCAGCAGCTCCTTAATATTCGGGAGCTGCTGTCTTTATAGTATATTTATCAAGTGAATCCTATTCCGAGATTCCCGCCAGCCCGATTGCACCCGGTCCGCTGTGACAGTTGATCACACAACCAGTCTGAATATAAGTATATGCTTGAAACCCAAGGGCAAGCACACATTCCTTCATCTTTTCCAGAACCTCCTGCGAGATTCCTTTGGAATAAAGGAGGAAAATGTGATCCCTGCGCAGGTTATGTCCCTCCACAAAATCACGGACGTAGGATTCCGCAATACGCATCATGGAACCGCGATATTTTTTGGCGGCAATCAGGTGTCCGCCGCTGTCGACCTCAATCAACGGTTTGATATGCAAAAGCGTCGCCCCCAGATAGGCAGCGTTGGATACGCGCCCACCCGCTTTTAAATACTCCAGATTTCCCGGGATGAAAGAGCAGGCCAGCTTCGATGTCATCGCCTGGAACTCATTCGCCAGCGCCCGGTAATCGGTGATCGTACCCTTTCGCTGCTGAACGATATCATAGGCACGGAGTAGATGAAACAGGATCCCTCCGGTCGCCTTCGTCGTATCGATCAGATAAACATCATCAAAGCTCTTAATAGCGATCTGCGCATTCTGAAAGCTGCTGGACACTGCGGATGCATACGCAAAATGCATAATCACACAGTCCGGGTGCTCCGCGCGGATCCCGTTGAAGAGATCTATGTACTCCCCCACGTTCGTCGCCGACGTGGTAGGTATTTTTTTGTTTCTTTATAATATGCGTAGATATCGTCTACCGGAATACTTCCGTCCGGATCGAGTAGGAGGCGGTGATTAGCCGCCGTCCTCTCACAGCACCGAACGTAC
>JAJQAD010000149.1 GCA_021204005.1 Clostridiales bacterium | reverse complement strand
CGTACGTTCGGTGCTGTGAGAGGACGGCGGCTAATCACCGCCTCCTACTCGATCTGAATTGATTTAAGCAGAGTATAACATCTCCCTGACCGTGGAATCTTATTTTTCCTCCGCCGGTGTCGGTCTGCGCAGGAACGCGAATACAATGAAAGCTACCACCGTCACGCCGAGCATCATATAGATCGTGCTCAGGTAAGACTGGCTCATATCGTAGAGCTTTCCGGCGATTGTGGAAGCAAAGGATCCGATCAGCAGGTTGGTCACGATCACGGAGAAGTTTACGGAATAGTAAGTTCTTCCGAAGAAATCGCTGATGACCGCGGACTGCATCGGGGTAACGCCGCCGTACGCAAAACCGCCGACCAGGAAACCGATTACAATCAGACCAAAATTGCCGGTCCGAAGAGCCATGAGCAGAATGAGCGCGGCAATGATGAAGGATACCATATCCACAATCATAGTGAGGCGATAGCCTTTTCTGTCATACAGCGCACCGTAGATAACCCGGCCGATACCGTTGAGGATGGAGATAAGACCAACCACAGTAGCGATGTTGCCGTCTGACACATTCGGCCCGACCTGAGTGGCGATACCGCTGGCCTGTCCGACCAGGGCAAGACCGGCTGCGCTGACCATAATAGCCCAGATATACATCAGCCAGAAACACGGCATACGAACCATCTGTCCGGTATTGACATCGGTTGCCGGCTCACGCACGACTTTTTTACTGTTCGATGCGGGCGGGGTGAAATCATCGCCCGGTCTCACGACAAAGAAGCTGCAGACGACCATGACAACACAGATAATGATACCCATGATGCGGAATGTAGTGCACCAGGTATCGCTGCCGTCAGAGGGCGTTACCGCCGCGAATAATTTGCCGACGATAAAGCTGCTCAGACCAAATCCCATCAGCAGAATGCCGGAGATAAGACCCTGTTTGTCAGGAAACCATGCGCTGATCGTTCCCATGATCGCGTTGTAGGCGAATCCTGCGCCCAGTCCGCAGAGCACACCGAAACCAAGGTACAGCATGGCAGGGGACGACTGCGTCAGGGATGCCACCAAAAAGCCTGCAAGCAGCAAAACGCCTGACAGAAGAATATAAATGCGTGCCTTTACCTTTTTGGATAAAATTCCGGCAATCAGGCTGCCCAGGCAGAAGAATGCCATGACAATGGTAAAGGTCAGGGACAGCTGTGCTGCAGTCCAGTCCGGACGCGAAGCGCCGATGGATTTGGACATCACCGACCAGGAATAAATCAGTCCCGCCATCAGCAGGACGACTACGCCGATGATGGCGTAAACCCAGCGATTTAAACTTTTCATTTTTCGAAACCTCCTCTTTTCATGTCACTTTTATGAATTTCTTAACCGGATTATTATAACTGATATGGATATATTGTGCAAGATATATTTTGAACTCTGTTAGAGAATGCCAAAGTCAGTGGAAATCTCTGAACAATGGTATGCAAAGAAAATTGTCGGAATTCATGAGCAGTCTTTCTGAAAAGTGAATGAAGTCTTAAGAATCTATGAAAAGCGGCCGCAGCGGGCATGAAACTCTTCCTTTTTTGGAAAAAATAGTGTAGAATATGGCGAAAAGATGACGTGAAGGAAACGGATTGCGGCAGGAATGGCACGACAATGCCGCTGCAAACCCGGCAGTATTACAGCGTATAGATATAGAGGGAAAGAGATGAACATAGTATTTTTGGATGCGGATTCTATCGGCGCGGATATCGATCTCTCCGGATTTTACGATCTGGGAACGGTTACAAGTTACGGGTGCACCGCGGATTCTGAGATGCCGGAGCGGATCCGGGAGGCGGACGCGATTATCGTAAATAAGATGGAAGTAAACGAGAAGACGGTCGGGGAAGCACCCCGGCTGAAGCTGGTCTGTGTGACAGCCACCGGCACGAACAATCTCGATAAAGATTTCCTGGAAAGGCGCGGGATCGCATGGCGGAATGTGGCTGGTTATTCCACAGAGAATGTGGCGCAGCATACGTTTGCCCTGCTGTTTTACCTGCTGGAGAAGATGAGTTATTACGATCATTATGTAAAATCCGGAAAATACGTGTCGGATGACTCATTTTCTCATTTTTCCAATGTGTTTCACGAGCTTCAGGGACTGACCTGGGGCATTATCGGCCTGGGGAATATCGGCCGGCGGGTGGCGGATATTGCGAAAGTTTTCGGCTGCCGGGTGATTTATTATTCCACATCGGGAAGTCCGGCACAGGAGGGATATCATCAGGTAGATCTGGATACCCTTTTAACAACATCGGATATTGTATCGGTTCATGCGCCGTTAAATGAGAATACGCTGAATCTGATGGACGCCGAGGCATTTCACAAAATGAAACAGTCTGCGATTTTTATCAATGTAGGACGGGGACCTATTGTGGTGGAGGAAGATCTGGCGGACGCACTGGAGCGCGGAGAGATTGCGGCCGCCGGGCTGGATGTGCTGCGGCAGGAACCGATGGCTGAGGATAATCCGCTGCTGAGGTTTACGGACAGCACGAAACTGGTGATTACTCCCCATATTGCGTGGGCCAGCGTGGAGGCGCGCACCCGGCTGATGGGTATTGTTCTGGAGCAGGTGAGAGAATTTTTCCTGGGATAATTTTATGAAAAATAAGAGTTTCTGGATAAAATTTATAATTGCCGCAGTTTTGATCGGTATTATTGTCTATACATTCCGCGGCTCCTGGGGAGACATCTGGCAGCAGGTGAAGCAGACCTCACCGGTGGTTCTGGCTATGATCGGAGGAGCATCTGTGGTATACCATTTGTTTGAGGCGTGGATTACGTATTCTCTTGCGAGAGAATACAACCCGCGGTTCCGTTACCGGGACGCCGTTTACTGCGCTTTTTTCTGCTCGTTTTACCGCTTATCTACATTGGGGAGCGGAGCCGGCATCGCGGCGGTGATTTTTCTGGGGAAAAAGCATGTGGGTTACTCGGAGGCGACAGGGCTGTATGCGATCCAATATATCCTGCATAAAGTCAGTATTGCTCTGTTCAGCGGGATTTTTTTCCTGATTAACTGGAGGGTGATGGCGGCGCATTACCGGAATTATGCACCGTACCTGGTCCTGGCATACGCTTTGACGGTGCTGATTTCCATCGCATTGGTGCTGGCGGTGATTTATCCGAAATTTCACCGGCTGATTCTCTGGCTGCTCCGCAAGCTGAACTATAAAAACAAACTGGATGGCATTGCGAGAAGGCTGGAGGCAAGCATCGGTATTCTGGAACAGTCCGGGACAAAATTGCTGAAAGACTGGAAGACGCTGGTGTCCTGCGTGGTGAGAAATATTGCAAAATTATTTTTCTGGTACAGCATTCCGTTCCTGATTTTGTTCCAGTCGGGGGTGATGACGCTTCGCACCTCGCTTTCTGTTACTTCCCTCTCAGTGATGACTGCGGCGGTAATTCCCACTCCGGCGGGTATCGGGTCGACGGAACTGATCATGACCGGTTTGTTTGGCGTGCTGGTCGATGTGGATCAGGCCATGGCGATCACACTGCTTTACCGGACGGCGACATTTATTTTTCCTTTTGTGGTGGGAGCGGGATGTATCCTCGGGGAACGTGTGGTGAAGCGGTTTAGGAGGCTGAATCCGAGGTAGCGGACAGAGCATATATTTAATATGAAATGATAAAGGCGGCCGGAGGGGTGTATGAGAGAGCTTCCGAAACTGATGATTTTTGACATGGACGGCCTGCTCTTTGACACAGAGCGCCTGTTTATGAATATGAAGAATAAAATTCTGGCAGAGTATGGTTACCCGGCCAGACAGGAGGATTATGTGCAGACCATCGGCCTGTCCGGAAATCAGCTCCGGGATAAATTGGCGGAACTGTACGGCCCGGAGTATCCAGCGGATGAGATCAGCCGGAAAACGAGAACTGTGGTCAACACATATCTGGAGGAGCATGGCCCTGATGTGAAGCCCGGTATTCGCGAGCTGCTGTACTGGCTGCGGGAACGGGAGATTCCCTGCTGTGTGGCTTCCTCTACCCGGCATGCTTATGTGGAAAAATACCTGCGGCTTGCGAACCTGGATGATTGTTTTTCCTTTGTGATCGGCGGGGAGGAAGTGAGCCGTTCCAAGCCGGCGCCGGATATTTTCCTTGCCGCCTGTAAAAAAGCGGCGATGAGACCGGAGGAAGCATGTGTGCTGGAGGATTCGGAAAATGGTGTCCGGGCTGCTTTTGCGGCGGGAATTCCGGTGGTCTGTATTCCGGATCTGGTGTATCCGTCTCAGGAAGTGGCTGCGATGGCGGCGGCGGTAATGACATCGGCAGGTGAAGTTGTGAGAGTGCTGTGCGGAACGAGTGAAAAGTAATTGCGGGAAAATATTGTAATGAGTCAAAGCCGAAATGAATTTATGATCATGTTATATGATCAAATTTTCCTATGCCTCTTGTATTCCACAGAGGCATGTGTTATCATAACAGGCAAAAGAAAACTCTTCAGGGCAGGGTGTGATTCCCGACCGGCGGTACAGCCCGCGAGCGCGAGAGCGTTGATTTGGTGACTCCCAGATGGGACATTCCAAAGCCGACAGTGATGGATGTTCACGATTGCAATCAATTCGTGGCAATTTCCAAAGTCTGGATGGAAGAAAAGTTTTGCTATGCAGATAGCTTATTTTGATACCAACAGCCCTGAGAGAACTCTCGGGGTTTTCTTTTTGCCGCAAAGTGGTGTGTAAGGAATATGATGTCAATGCTATCCGCATCCGACGAATATGAAGCAGAAGTTGTCTTTTGTTAAAAAGAATAAGAAAGGAAGTGCCGGATCATGACCAAAGAAGGTTATATGCGCCGGGCTCTGGAGCTGGCTGCGCAGGGCGCCGGTTACACCAATCCCAATCCCATGGTGGGCTGTGTCGTCGTAAAAGACGGGCGTATCATCAGTGAGGGATACCATGAAAAATATGGCGAATTCCACGCCGAGCGCAACGCGCTGACGCGATGTGCAGAGGATACCGCGGGCGCTGATCTGTACGTAACGCTCGAACCCTGCTGTCACTATGGAAAAACTCCGCCGTGTACAGAGATTATCATAGAGAAAAAAATTGCCCGGGTTTTTGTTGGCAGTATGGATTCCAATCCGCTTGTCGCCGGAAAGGGTGTGCAGATTCTCCGGGATGCGGGCATCGAGGTAGAGACCGGTATCCTGGAAGCGGAGTGCCGGAAATTAAACGAAGTGTTTTATCACTTTATAGAGACAAAGCAGCCTTTCGTGATCATGAAGTACGCCATGTCTTTAGATGGCAAGATCGCCTGCGCTACCGGAGATTCCAAATGGGTTACGGGTGAGGCTTCCCGCGCCCATGTCCACGAACTTCGCAAGCGCTGCATGGGCATCATGGTCGGTCTGGGTACGGTTCTCGCAGACGATCCCATGTTAAACTGCAGGATCGCCGAAAGCGCAGACCCTATCCGTATTATCTGCGACAGCAGTCTTCGGACACCGATAAACAGTCAGCTTGTCCGCACGGCGCACGACATCCCCACGATCATCGCCTGCTCCCATTCCGCTCAGAAGTCCGCGAAGGGTCAGGAAAAAGCAGCTTTACTTGAGGAAGCCGGTGTGCAGATCGTTCCCACCAGCGGCTCCCACGGAGTGAATTTAAAAGAGCTGATGAACATTCTCGGCTCCCGGGGAATTGACAGTATCCTTCTGGAGGGAGGCGGCACGCTGAACTCCTCCGCCCTGCAGGACGGCATTGTCAATAAAGTATACGCCTATATTTCAGGCAAGATCATCGGCGGCATGGATGCCCCGATGCCGGTTTCGGGGATGGGGGCGGACCGCATGTCGGAGGCGGTAAAACTGCATGACATGAAAATACAGACTTTTGGGGAAGATATCTGCATCAGCGGATATCCGGAATATGCAGCTTAAAACATTACTATTCACAGCAGATTGAGACATAAGCAAAAAGGTGAGCAGCGTTTTGTGCTGCGTCAGACGTGAAACGTCTGCTTTTGCGCTTGTTAGGTGAAGTGCTGTGAATAGTGGCAATCAGTCATAGAGAAAAGGAGTTGGAAACACCATGTTCACCGGTTTAATTGAGGAGGTCGGTACCATCCAGAGTATCCGCCGCGGGCAGAAGTCCTGTGTGCTGACCATCGGGTGCCGTACCGTTATAGAAAATTCTAAAGTGGGGGACAGCATTGCAGTCAATGGCGTCTGCCTGACTGTCACCGACCTGGGAGGCAGTTATTACACAGCGGACGTGATGGCGGAGACCATGAACCGCAGCTCCCTCGGGCAGCTTTCCTCCGGGTCCAAAGTCAACCTGGAGCGCGCCATGCCGGCGAATGGCCGGTTTGGCGGACACATTGTTTCCGGGCATATTGACGGCACCGGCACGATTCGTTTTATCGAGCGGGAGGACAACGCGGTCTGGTATACGGTGGAGTCTGCGCCCTCCATTCTGCGCTATATTGTGGAGAAAGGTTCCATCACGATCGATGGCATCAGCCTGACTGTAGCTTACGTGGACGAGCGCTGTTTTAAGGTATCCATCATTCCGCACACACAGCAGGTGACCGCGCTGCATGACCGGCGCGTCGGCGACATTGTCAACCTGGAATGTGACATTATCGGAAAATATGTAGAAAAGCTGCTGACTCATCCCGCTGCAGAAAATACGGTAAGCCAGATATCAGATGAGGAAAAAGGCGGCATCACAGAGGAATTTTTGCATAAATACGGATTTTAAAAAACATACGGAGGTATAGAAAAAATGGCAAAGGAAATAGGAACCATTGAACAGGCTTTGGAGGACATCAAAAACGGCAAGGTCATTCTGGCGATTGATGATCCGGAAAGAGAAAATGAGGGCGATTTAATCTGTGCGGCGGAATTCGCCACCCAGGCAAATGTAAATCTGATGGCCAGCGAGGCAAAGGGACTGATTTGCATGCCTATGGACGGCGCAATCTGCGATCAGCTGGGACTGGAACCGATGGTAACCAACAACACGGACAACCATTGCACCGCATTTACGGTATCCATCGACCATGTGGACACCACCACCGGTATTTCCGCGGCAGAGCGCTCCATCACCGCCAGGAAGACCGTGGCGGAAGGCGCAAAGCCGGCCGACTTCCGGCGCCCCGGACACATGTTCCCGCTCCGCTCCAGAGAGGGCGGCGTGCTGGTGCGCGACGGTCACACGGAGGCAACCACCGATCTCTGCCGTCTCGCCGGGTTAAAACCCTGCGGACTCTGTTGCGAGATTATGCGGGAGGACGGCACCATGATGCGGACCACGGAACTCCTGGAATTTGCCGAGCACCATGATCTGACTGTCATTACTATTCCGGATCTGATCAAATACCGGATGCGCAATGAAGGTCTGGTCAAACGGCAGGCGGAGGCGAAGCTTCCGACTAAATACGGTGAGTTCAGGATTTATGGCTATGAAAACACCATAAACGGCGACGGGCATGTGGCTCTGGTGATGGGAGAAATCTCAGAGGATGAGCCGGTGCTCTGCCGTGTGCACTCCGAATGCCTGACCGGCGATGTCTTCGGCTCCGCCCGCTGTGACTGCGGCGAACAGCTGGACACCGCCATGAAGGCCATCGCAAAAGAGGGCAAAGGCGTTCTTCTCTACCTGCGCCAGGAGGGCCGCGGCATCGGTCTGATCAACAAGCTGAAAGCTTACGAACTTCAGGAACAGGGCTATGACACTGTTGACGCCAATATCCGCCTGGGCTTTCCTGCTGATATGCGGGAGTACGGCATCGGCGCTCAGATTCTCGCTGATCTCGGTGCAAAGCGGCTCCGTCTGCTGACCAACAATCCGAAAAAAATCACGGGGTTGTCCGGCTACGGCATTACGATTGAAGAGCGGGTGCCCATTCAGATCAGAGCGCAGAAATTTGATTATTTTTACCTGAAGACCAAGCAGGAGCGGATGGAGCATATGACAGACTATGAGTAGGTTTTCTGTAGAAATTATTTAATGTGAGAATTGCGATAGAAAAGATTGATAATTGAAAACTTAATTCTCAGAAAAATAACGCCGTACAAAATACCAGATGAAAGTTGCATGAAAAAACAGCAGTACAGAAAAATTAACAAGGGAAACATAACAACACGCATAATGTGTAAAAAGAAAGGAAAACAGTCATGAGAGTATTAGAAGGAAATGTTGTAGCAAAAAACATGAAAATCGGCATCGTAGCCGCACGTTTTAATGAGTTTATCGTCTCCAGGCTGGTCGGCGGTGCGCAGGATGCCTGCCTTCGCCACGGCGTTAATGACGACGACATTGACCTGGCATGGGTACCCGGCGCGTTCGAGCTGCCGATCATTGCAAAGAAAATGGCGGAATCCGGAAAATACGATGCCATTCTCTGCCTGGGGGCGGTGATCAAGGGCTCCACCAGCCACTATGATCTGGTCTGCGCGGAGACCTCCAAGGGAATCGCCACGGTCGGCTTACAGACCGGCGTTCCCACACTTTTCGGCGTGGTTACCACCGACAATATCGAGCAGGCCATCGAGCGCGCCGGAACCAAGGCAGGAAATAAAGGCTATGACGTCGCTTGCTCTGCCATCGAGATGGTAAATCTGATGCGGAATATCTAATAGGAAACGACACACCGGCACAATGAATCGTCAAGCCGGGCTTATGAGGTAATGAATGCAAGCGAGAAGAAGGCGTTGGTGCATTTTGCTGTATATAGACTGGGGAAGTGTATTGTGTCAGTGTGGATTATAACATTCAGGATTGGCGATAGAATGGAATCAGGATAGGAAAAGAATGCTTGTCCTGATTCCATTTTTTCGTGATTATTTTAATTGCGGTGTTGTTTGAGTCTGAATGACTGATGGTGGTATTGTCGTTGGTCTCGGCGATAATGATCTTACTGTTCCATCTGTTTCCCCAGGAAACCGGCGGCAGTCTGTACCAGCTTCTGACATGTATTGCCGGATTTTTCTTTTTCTTCCTGACTGCACAGAATGACGGAGCCGATGGCGTCCCCTTCGCTGATGATGGTGCTGATCGCCTGCGTCCGGTAGTCCGGGCTGTCGTCGGTGGTAAGCCGGATAAAGGTGGATTCGTCTTTATCGGATACCTGTTGGGCGCGGCGCTCAATCATGGTTTCCAGTTGGCGGCTGATTGGTTTTCCGTCGTATTCTTTTTTGTGATGTCCGGCTGCTGCGATGATATGGTCCCGGTCGCTGACGCAGGCCAGGCAGCCGGTGGCCTGTGCCAGACATTCTGCGTATTGCCCGGCAAAGGCGGAAAGCTCGCCGATGGGAGAGTATTTTTTAAAAATGATTTTACCTTCCCGATCGGTAAAAATTTCCAGCGGGTCGCCTTCCCTTATCCTTAAAGTGCGGCGGATCTCTTTCGGGACGACGACGCGGCCGAGGTCGTCAATGCGGCGGACAATTCCTGTAGCTTTCATATATCTCTTTCCTCCGTTTGCAAGTTTGTTTTTTGTCAATGATACTATTATCTGTAAATGGAGGAATTCTATTCCCGTGAGGAATTACAAAAAATGTACGATAGGCTTCTCATCTGCTTTAGAGCATTGTTAATAATCTGGCAACCTCCGGAAATTATATCGGTATGGGTATGTTAGCGTATAGAGTTTATGATTTCCTGTACTCTCTGAAGATATTTTCCAACGTGATACCCGTCCATGAGCGCATGGTGCACCTGTACGGAAAAAGGCATGAGTATTCGGCCATTTGCATCGGTTTCGTATTTTCCCCAGGAAAGGCGGGGGATGAAGTCCTTATTCGGATTTTCAATTGTACGTACAAAATGCGTATATTTTACCCAGGGTATGCAGGTCACATATAAAATTTCTGCGGAATCTTCGGAACTGATCTTGATCGGGTGATCATCAGAGACCTCTGCCTGACGCATTTTTAAAGCCGTTTCCCGGCAGAATTCACGGATGTCGTCACAGTAGTCGCCGTGGATGAGCATAAAATTTTCTCTGCCCTTTTCTATATGGGTAAACACCGGATCGAGTTTTTCACAGTACATCGGCTGCTTCTCGATAATGCGGTAACGGAAATTCTTAATTTCCAGAGCGGCCTGCACGGCCGTATGCATCATGGCGCAGTAAAAAGAAAAACCGTTTTGTTTTGAAAAATGATACAGGTCAGTCACATCCAGTTCGACGCCCAGGTTAATATAGGGGAAGCTATAGGGTGCGTATTTTTTTACCAGATTTTCCCGATCCCATTCAATGTCAGAGATTTTTTTCATATATAATTTCCTCCGAATCTGTAGAGAATGTGAATTTCCGGACTTTACTTCTACAGGGTTTATTTTGTTCCCCGATGAGAGTATAAAATCTATTTTATATAAATGATTTGACGTGTCATTATTTAATGTATAATAAAATAAATTATTGTCCTTTGCAATCAGCATCTGTGTCACAGCGTTTTCATATACATATCCTAAATTTGTTTCCGGTTTGTCTGAAAGCAATTTATTATATATAATATTTTCGGTATAGCTTTTATCTTTAAATGCAAGAGTCACAAATGATCCGACATCTGATGTGAACAGCTTGTATCGCCCGGTATCTTTTTCTAATGACATGGGTGTTCCGGGGTTATTGGCATGGTAAGCAATATTTACAGTATTCGAGCTTAGCATATCCGGTATTAATACACGTACTTGTTCTGAACGTGTTCCTTCTCTCGCATTAGACAGAACATATCTGGATGCATTGTAACGCAAATCCTCGTTCATGTAAACGTAAATATAACGCGAATCCCCGTTTGTTATGGCTATATTTCGACTCAAATCCCCGTTAAACAAAAAAGAGCACCGAGTTGATAGAATAAATAATTGCATATTTATCCTGATACATTTACAATATTCATATCTGAGAAAAAACGAGGAGGAGCTAAAATGTTTGAGGAAATCAGAGAAGTCATTGCAGAGCAGCTTGAATTTGATCCGGATGATATCAAGCCGGAATCCACATGGGAGGAACTGAAAATAGACTCATTAGACATTGTGGACATGATGTTTACGCTGGAAAGCCAGTATGACATTGAACTGCCGGAAGATGAGATGGAAAACGTCAGAACCGTCGGGGAGATGGCTGCTCTTGTAGAAAGAAAAATGCAGAGTTAAATTTTGCGGCCGGAAAATTCATTGGCGGTTCCCAAACCCTCGAGAACATCACCGTTGGTGATGCGACTTGGGATGATGGTTCTTTCACAGTGAATGTGCATCTGTCGGAATGTGAGTAAAGGGAGAGAAAGCAATATGTTTTTGGGGAGAAAGAAGAAAAAGGAACAAGCTAAAGAAAATAAGGTAAATACTGTCGAGGAGACTGCAAAGACTGCAGAAGAAGTTCCAACTATGGATGCTTATGATTATTACAAACAATATGAGCACTACTTTAAGTATGCAGATGATTATAAAATTCATCATGAAGAAGCATTTGAGTATGCTTTAAAAGCTGCTGAATTAGGACTTTATTCAGGACTTTATGAACTGGGAAAATATTATCTGGAAGGAGACAGAGTAGATAAGCCCGATAAAGAAAGAGCCTTCAAAGTCTTTAAAGCCGGAGCTGAATTAGGTGGAGCAATCACACAATATCATCTTGCCGAATGCTATGAACGTGGTGATGGGGTCGAAGCGGACAAAGAAAAAGCACTCTACTGGTACAATGAAGTACTAAAGAACGAAGATAATATTTGGGATGATCATGCAAAAACAAGAATTAAAGAGATAAAAGCTTCAGATGATCCTGTACTTGCTGAAGAATTAGCTAAAAAGAAAGCCAAAGAAGAAGAGGAAGCAAGAAGAAAACAAAAAGAAAGAGAAGAATATTATAACAGTGAAGAAGGAAAACAGGAAAGATTCAAAATGTATTTAAAGGCTGCATATGAAGGATCTTTCTTCAGACAGTATACTGTCGGGATATGTTATAGAGATGGGATTGGTGTTGAAGCAGATAATGAAAAAGCTTTCTCCTGGTTTATGATTGCTGCAAAAAACCTATATGAAGATGCAATGTTTGAATTGGGGAATTGTTATATTAATGGGATAGGTACTGATGTTGACCATGGAATGGCTTTTTACTGGTATTTTAAAGCTGCTATGGAAGGACAACAAAGTGAAGCTAAATATATTGTTAAAAATATATCACCTGCTGATGCAATCTTCTTTTTAGATAAAGTATGTAATTCCAAAGATGAAGAACTAAGTGCCGATGCTAAAAGACTAAGAGGATATATCCAGTTTGACTTATACAAAGATGATGCCAACAACGGTGACCTCGGAGCAATGAAGAATCTTGGTATATGTTATGAAAAGGGTATTGGAACAGATACCGATCTTTCTCAGGCACTTTACTGGTACAAGAAAGCTGCTGATGAAGGGGATGCTGACTGTCTGTACTTTTTGGGTGTGTTCCATAAAGAGGGCACAGGAGTAGAAAAAGATGAATATCAGGCATATCGATATTTCAAGGCGGCTTCTGAAAAAGGACATTTAGATGCCACATATGAACTATCACAATGCTATGAGGGTGGTCATGGAGTAGATAAAGACATAGATGAAGCATTTTATCTGTATGATCATCTTTGTCAAAAAGGATACCGTAAAGCCCAGAATGATATGGTGTTTCTTGTTATGTTTGGTTCGAATAATTTTACTCCTGACCAGATAGATAAAGCAATATACTATTTTGAACAGGCGGGGGAAGCAGGATACAAAGATTCCCGAGGTATGCTTTTCACATACTATTCAATCGGGGTTCATCCTTTTAAAAAGGATGAAAGCAAAGCACTGTACTGGGCTGAAAAGCTTGCTGAAGAGGGAAAAATAAAATATCAGCGTGAAGCCTATGAGCGTTATAATGAAGGTATTGGTACTGCTGTCAATAAACAGAAAGCTATGTACTATCTTGAAAAAGCAGCTGAAAGCGGAGATATTGACTCCCAGGTTGAAGTGTGTAATATCTATATTAATCAAGATGATCAAAAGAAAGCTTTCTACTGGCTTAAAAAGCTTTCTGAAGGAGACCTGGAGGAAGCGTATTATCTGCTTGGAATAAGATATTTGGGTGGTATAGGAACTGAACGAAATTATTCTAAAGCATTTTACTGGATAAAAAAAGCTGCTGAGGCCGGAAATGCAGAAGGTATGGAAAAACTGTACAAGATGTATCATGATGGTGTAGGTACGGAAAAAAACATGAGTGAGTACCGGTATTGGAAAAGGAAGTGGAATCAAAATAAGTAGTGATGGTTTCTTCTTAATATATCAGGCATCAACACAGAAGGTGAGAAAGAAGAGGAGAGAAACATGCCATTTACAATTATTCGACAGGACATAACAAAGATGCGTGTGGCGGTATCAGCTGTCCATTCTGCCCTTTCCCGGTCGCCTTTCTCCCGGAACATCCCGGATACTGCTTTGCACAGGCCGTTCATGAACAGGATCATTTCTGATGCGTCATTCATATTCAGAATGTTGTTTAGCCGAAGCTCTGAATTGCTTAAGATGCCGTCCAGAGCGGCAAAATCGGTATAGTGATAAAGGATATCTTTACTGGAAGACATTTTTGCATTTCCTCCCTGGGCGGGTCAAAAGTGTTTGACAGTTACAACATTCGATTTATTCTGTTTATAGTTCCGACTTGTATAAATAAGATTTCCTAGTCACATAGGAACACAGCCGTACCCATTTCGTAGATTTTTATCGGCATACCAAACTTCTCGCCGGTTCGGAAAGATGCATTACCAGCCAGGATCTGATCCATACATCCCATGAGATCAGGGATGATATCCGGTTCCAACGGCAAGGATGCATGGGATGGGAATACTTTATCATATTCTGCATGACATGCCCACACTTTATCCAGGCTCTGCCGATAAGCGATCAGGTTCCGCATGGGACCGAAAAGAAAGATTTCTCCATCCTGTATGGAATCCGCACTGAAAAGCACGCGTTGATTTATATCCAAAAGAGCAATGCTGCCGGGAGTATGGCCGGGTTGTGTGATGACGCGGAGCGGCCTGTTACCAAGGTCAATAACATCGCCATCCCACACAGGCGTCGGTGCCGGATGGGATGCCCCCTCCCGGAAATAATTGACATATTCAGCCGGGTGCATCAGCACTGTATCAAAAGCGTCGTTTCCTGCGATATGATCCACGTCAGCGTGTGTGATAATCAGCTGTAACGGTAAATCTGTGATTGATTCTGCTATTTCCCTGACATTTTCAGTAGTCATACCGCTGTCAATTAACAGCGCACTTTTTGTCCCAGTCAGCAGGAAAAATCTTACGCCCTGGTTTTCAACTGACCATGTCTGGCTGTCTGGTTGTCTGATTTCGTAATTCATCATTCCACTCCTCTTCTAATATTTTTCTGGCCTTCGTATATTTCCAACGATACCATTCAAGCTGTTTTTCGCTTATCCCATCACATCCGGCATATCGGCTTTCGTCAGAATTATGTGCCAGATCCGCCAACTTGACCGTTTTTGCCACCGGATTTGTACGGATTTTTCTTACATAATCAAAATAATCTGTTTGGAGATCATGTGTCAGTAAACGAAGCGCATCGATGACTTCTCTCGGAAAATCTTTTTCCAGATCTTCAAAAGCTGCTCCCCGGCATTATTTAATTCGAACCTGCATCTTGTAGAATATTTCTCTCTGACCGTTTTCTGTGTTAGGATATTCGACGACAACCTCGCATAGATAATCTCCGAGAACCTTATAGTTTCTCATGCGCAACCGGTCAAACAGCTGTATTGCGTATGACCGCTCAGCATCAAATTCACTGCAGCACATGGAGAAGTATGTGCCCGCGGGGACGGTTTCCGTCTCCAGTGAGCATTTTGTCTCGCTGTCTGTGAAAACAAATATCTCATCACTGAAAAAGTCAGGCGTTCCGCTCTTTATGTGCTCGTAGCGCATAAGGGTTCCTACATTGGAAAAGTAGGTGAGCGGAAAATTGTGCTCAATCAGATAATCTTTGAACATGCGCAGGTGGTATTCATATTCGTAGTAGGAATAGGAAAAGAGGTCGGCACCGGTATTATAGACGCAGATCTGCCGCTCCGGTATGTATTCATAAAAAATTTTTCCAATCTGGGGGAGTGACATGTAGCGATTAAAATTGTCTATGCTTCTCAGAATCGCTGCCTGGCTTGCTCTGAGTTCTTCCAGCTCTCTCTCGATGTAATCATAGCGATCCTGCAGGATCGAGGGCATGGTATTTAAGTTTATTTCATTTAGGCGTTCGTGAATTTCTTTCAATGGGATACCGATTTCCTTGTAATGCTGTATCATATCCAGAGTGGCGGATTGTCCGATGGAATAGTAACGGTAGCCGGTTTCCTTGTTGACAAATAATGGTTTCAGAAGATCCATTTTATCATAAAGCCGCAGTGTCTGCTCTGAGATATGGTTGAGTTTTGCCATCTGTCCGATGGAAAGTTTCTGAAGATTTTTCATGGTAGTTCCCCCTAAAACCTTATAGTATATATAGAGTATGAAAAATAGGAATTTAGCTGGATTTTATAGTAAAACAGATATAATATTTTGTCAATAATGGGAGGAGAAACGTAAATTTGAGTAAAATAAATCGAAAATGGAGAAATATTAAAAAAATAATTGGAAATATTTGTGGATGATTTTTTATTGACTTTATGGTTGCCATAAGGTATTTAATGAAACCAGAAACTGAAAACCGCAGCAGGAAAGTAACGGAGCTTATCGAGAGATAACTCCGTTTTTTCGTTTCAAAAAGGAGGATGATTTCATGAAAAAGAGAACTGTGAGAAGATTTTTAGTCGGGATGCTGACAGGAACTGTACTGTTATCCATGTTGGCTGGTTGCGGTGAAAGCAGCAGCGGGGACAGCTCCAGTACCGATACTGCAGATGCCGCGGAGAGTTCCGGAGATCAGGAGCTGAATCTGCTGGTCTGGGAGGGATATGCGGATGCTTCCTTTGCAGATGCCTTTGAAGAGGAATACGACTGCAAGGTGAATGCTACTTATTTTACCACCAGCGATGATCTGATTGCAAAGTTGAAGGCCGGAGGCGGAGATACGTATGATATCATTTCACCCTCCGGTGATATGGCCGGATATATCGTACAGAATGGGACGGCGGAGGCAATTGATGTTTCACGGGGGTTTGACAGTTAAATAGAGAAAAAACCTATCGCAGACCGCATAAAGT
>JAJQAD010000038.1 GCA_021204005.1 Clostridiales bacterium | reverse complement strand
GCGATACAGAAGGCCCGCGCGAACACAAAACTCACGGGCATGCCGGTCAATTACATCAACCGGAATTTCTTTGATTTTACCCATGAGTATCTGTTTGATGAGATTATCACGGATATGCCGGCGGATTCCGGCAGCCGGGAGGAGACGGATACGCTGTACCGCCTTTTTTTTGAAAAATCGGCGCAGCTGCTCGCAGAGCACGGGCGGATTTTCTGTTACTCCGGGGAAATGGGGCTGGTGAAAAAGTATCTGCGGCTGACGGGACAGTTCCGCCTGCTGAAAGAATTCTGCATCCTGGAAAAGAGCGGTGCTTATCTTTTTATCCTGGAGAAGCGGTAAACAGCAGTGTGAGGAAAGCGGCATTTTGACTAAATGCAGTGTTGGGAGTGAATAACCTGTGGTTTTGCAGATTATGATGTGAGATGAAAAATGGTCCGGACATATGTCGAACATAAGAAAAGGGGGAGCAACAAATGAGGAAAAGAATTCTTTCCTGTATCCTGGTGTCAGGTCTGGTCGGTATGCTGTTGTTTGCCGGATGCGGAAAATCAAAATCCGGTGCGGCAGGGAATTCCGCAGCGGATTTTGAGGAAATGTCAGGCTCTGCATTATCGGAGGAGGTTACAGACGGTTCAGCGGAATCGGACGCTGACGGGGATTCTTCCGGGGCATCCGGCGGAACCGCCATCACCGGAAGTGTTGAGGATGCATATGAGAGTGAGACAAAGACGCTGACAATCACCGCTACCGGGGACTGTACGCTGGGCGTGACACAGGATCAGAGCTATGACGGCTCTTTTAACGCATATTACGATTCCTATGGGGAGGATTATTTTTTCGACGGAGTGAGGGATATCTTTGAAGGGGACGATATGACCATCGTCAACCTGGAATGTGTTCTGTCCACCGCTACAGAACGCGTGGAAAAGACGTTCAACCTCAAGGGCTCGCCGGAGTATGTGGGAATTATGACAGGCAGCTCAGTGGAGGCATGTTCCATGGGAAATAATCATACTTATGATTATGGGGAAGAAGGTTTTCAGGAGACAAAATCCGTGTTGGAGGAGGCGGGGATTGCCTACGCTTATTCCGAGCAGAGCGGGATGTATACGTCGGAGGACGGCGTGAAAGTAGGAATTGTCTCCGCCAGTCTGCTCTCACAGTCGGAGGAAAAGCTGGAGAATATGCAAAGCCAGATTGCGGAGCTTCGCGGGGAGGGCGCGGAAGTGATCATCGCCTGCTGTCACTGGGGAATTGAGAAGGATTACTATCCCAATGATTACCAGAAGACCACGGCGCACACGCTGATTGATGCGGGGGCGGATCTGATCATTGGCAACCACCCTCATGTGCTGCAGGGCGTGGAGGTTTATGAGGGAAAGGTCATCTGCTACAGCCTCGGAAATTTTTGTTTTGGCGGGAATAAAAATCCCTCTGACAAGAATACCATGATCTATCAGCAAACTTTTACCATTGTGGATGGCGAGGTACAGACAGATGCGATTGACGCGGAAATCATTCCGTGCCGCCTGAGTACCGCCAGCAGTTACAACGATTATCAGCCGACGGTGGCTTCCGGCGACACAAAACAGAATATTATCAGCCTGGTCAATGAGTATTCCTCCGCTCTCGGCAGCGTATCATTTGACAGTGAGGGAAATTTACTGGAATGAGGAATACAAAGTTCTTTGCATTCTATCTGTTTTATGGTAAAATCTGTAATGGCACCGGTTGCTTCGGCGGCCATATTGAAATAAGCCATTTGTAAACACAGGAGGAATTTTATGTATTGTAAAAACTGCGGAAAAGAGCTGGAATCGACGGCTTCCTTTTGCCCGGTCTGCGGTCAGCCGGTGAACAGCGGCCAGCCCACCGGAGGCCCCGGTTCCTATAACCCGAATGGCCCTGGAAGTCAATATGATCCTTACTGTCAGCCTCCGGTAAAGCAGGGGCCGGATGGATATGCAATCGCGTCCCTGGTCCTGGGTATTGTCAGCTTTTTCGTGATACCGATTATCGGCGCAATCCTGGCAATCGTATTTGGAAATAAATCCATTCGCGATACCGGAGTGAATACCATGGCGAGGGTTGGGAAAATTCTGGGCATCGTATCGCTGGCCATATATATCGTGTTGATTGTGATCATTGTCGCAGCCGTTCTATTGCTGGGCTTTGGCACGATGAGTGAATTGTATTATTATATGTAATAATTTAACAAAAGATACAGAGGAGAGATTAGATGAAAAGCGTAGAAGATTATGTGAGAAGTATTCCGGATTTTCCGGAGCCGGGCATCGTTTTTCGGGACATTACCACTGTGATTCAGGATCCGGAGGGACTGCAGCTCGCGATCGACGGGATGGAAGGTTTCCTGGAAGGTGTGAATTTTGATGTGGTGGTCGGCGCGGAGTCCCGTGGGTTTGTGTTCGGAGCACCTATTGCCAGAGATTTTAAGAAAGGGTTTGTTCTTGTCCGCAAAAAAGGTAAGCTTCCCTGTGAGACAATCTCCCAGGAGTATGCGTTGGAGTATGGCACGGCGGAGGTAGAGATACATACGGATGCGATCAAGCCGGGGCAGAAGGTTGTGGTCGTGGACGACCTGATGGCGACCGGCGGCACGATCGAAGCCAGTATCAAACTGATTGAGAGGCTTGGCGGAAAGGTTGTGAAGGTACTGTTTCTGATGGAGCTGGCCGGCCTGAACGGGAGGGAAAAGCTTGCGGGATATGATGTGGATTCCGTCATCATCTATCCGGGAAAATAGTGTCCTCATCTGTAAAATTGAGAATCTACACAGTGTCCGGAGGGGAAAATATATCCTGTCCGGACTTTTTTTTAAAAGGTATTGAAAAAACAGGAAAAATACAGTAGAATACCCTTTGGTTAAAAATGTTAAAAATTAGACAATCTAAGGAGGCAAACACGAATGGCAGAAAACATTGCGTTAGAGCGCATCGAAAAACTGCTGGATGAGGGCAGTTTCGTGGAATTGGGCGCTTATGTGTCGGCTCGCATCACGGATTTTTCCGTGAAGAATCAGTCAGAGCCGTCCGATGGCGTTATTACCGGCTATGGACAGATTGAGGGGACTCCCGTTTTCGTCTACAGCCAGAACCGTGACGTGTTGAACGGTACGATCGGAGAGATGCACGCAAGGAAAATCGCGGATTTATATGATAAGGCGATGCGGAGCGGAGCACCGGTGATCGGACTGATCGACTGCGGCGGTTTCCGTCTGCAGGAGTCGGTTGACGCGTTGGAGAGCTTTTCTACAGTTCTTTCACAGCAGATGGCCTGTGCCGGAGAGTTGCTGATGGTCAGCGGCGTGTTTGGAGTCTGTGCCGGCGGAATGACGATGGTACCGGCGCTCAGTGATTTTACTTATATGGTAAAGGGTGCTGACATGTTTGTGAACGCACCGCATGCGGTGACGGATGATAAGCAGATCGCGCTTTCTTATGACGCGGCGGCTTATCAGAACGAAGTGTCCGGACAGGCGGAAGTGCTGGAGACCGAGGACGAAGTGATCGCAAAGATCCGCGCACTGGTGCGGATGGTGGAGGATGAGGAGTATGGTTCCTGCGATCAGGCCGAGTTGAACCGCTATGTCGCTTCCGGCTGTACCGCGAACAATGCGGACGCCAGGGCACTGCTTCGCGAATGTGCGGATAACTTTGATTTTATGGAGATACGCCCGGCTTATTACCCGGAGATGGTGACCGGATTCCTGAAGCTGAACGGTATTCTTGTCGGCGCGGTTGGGAATGCGCAGGCATTATATGATGAGAAAGGTGAGATGGTAAAGAAGCTCCCGAAGGGATTGACTGCCGGCGGCTGTGAGAAAGCGGCGGAGTTTATCGCGTTCTGTGACAGGGCGGAGATTCCGGTACTGACTGTCTCCGCAGCGGACGGGTTTGCCGCGGTGGCGGAGACCGAGAAGAGCCTGCCGAAGGCACTGGCCCGTATGATGAGCGCCATGGCCGATCTGGGCGAGGCGAAGGTGAATCTGATCATCGGCGACACCTATGGCAGCGCATTCGTGGCGATGAACACAAAGCCGATCTGGTCCGGTTCCGCTATGACTTTTGCCTGGGATGGTGTGAAAGTCGGGATGATGCAGGCGGAAAAAGCAGCGAATATCCTTTTTGCCAAAGATGAGGCAAAAGAGAAGCAGGCAGCGGCTTACGAGGCCAATCAGAATTCTGTGTGGTCCGCGGCGGCTCACGGCGTCGTTGACAATGTCATTGACCCGAAGGATACAAGAAAGCATTTGATCATGGCATTTTCCATGCTGTAAAGTCAGAAGGAGAGATGAAATGAAGAGAGCAAAGAGTTTATTGTTCGGCCTGCTTTCCGGCATCGCGGCTTTTCTGGCACCGCTTCCCGTTTACGCGGCGGAGGAGACCATGGCTGAGAAGATGACGACAGCGGTATACAATACGATCCTCGGCATCGGCACCGTGTTTATTATGCTGGTTCTGATAGCTCTGATCATCTATTGTTTCCGCTTCATCCCGTCGATTCTGGAGCGTTTTTCGAAAAAGAAAGAACCGCAGGAAGAACAGGTTGAGGTGAAAAAACCTGTGGCGAATCCGGCATCGGCGCCTGCGGCAGCGGCAGCTCCGGTACAGACGGATGATACCGAACTGATCGCGGTGATCGCTGCGGCAATTGCGGCCAGCGAGCAGATACCGCTGGATGGTTTTATTGTAAGGACAATTAAAAAAAGAGTGTAGGCAGGTTGTGAAAAAGTAATCGCGTGAATGATCCTGACGGAGTTTATCCTTAGTATATGGATATAGGCGGGAAATACATGCAGACAAACATTGGATGAGTCTTAGATTGATTTGTGATTACGGAAAAAAAGGAGGATTTTCTGATATGAAGAGCTATACAATTACAGTAAACGGCAGCGTTTATGATGTAACAGTGGAAGAGAATACAAACGGTGCAGCTGCTCCTGCAGTGTCCGCACCGATTCCGAAGAAAGCGCCGACTCCGGCGGCACCTGCTCCGGCAGCACCGGCAGCAACCGGCTCCGCAGGCAGCGTTACGATTCCGGCAGGAGCGGCAGGCAAGGTCGTCGATATTGTGGCTGCTCCCGGCGATGCTCTGTCCAAGGGTGATTCTGTTGTCATCCTGGAGATTATGAAGATGGAAACGCCGGTTGTCGCACCTCAGGACGGCACGCTGGTAAGTATAGATGTTACGAAGGGGCAGGCTGTTGCGGCAGGCGAAGTTTTAGCTACGATGAACTAGGAGGTAACTATGTCTAATATTGCAGAGACAATAGGCAACTTTCTGGGTCAGACCGCTTTTTCCAATCTTTATTGGGGAAATTACGTTATGATCGGTGTTGCCTGTGTATTCTTATATCTGGCGATTAAAAAAGGTTATGAGCCGCTGCTCCTTGTACCGATTGCGTTCGGTATGCTGCTGGTAAATATCTATCCGGATATCATGCTGGCGGCGGAGGACGCGGAGAACGGTGTCGGCGGTCTGCTGCATTACTTTTATCTGTTAGATGAGTGGTCCATTCTGCCGTCTCTGATCTTTATGGGAGTCGGCGCGATGACGGACTTCCGTCCTCTGATTGCGAACCCGATCAGTTTCCTGCTGGGTGCGGCGGCGCAGATTGGTATCTTCAGCGCTTACTTCCTCGCGATTCTGATGGGATTTGACGGCTCTGCTGCGGCAGCGATTTCCATCATCGGAGGAGCGGACGGACCGACGTCAATTTTCCTGGCCGGAAAGCTGGGACAAACGGATCTGATGGGACCCATTGCGGTGGCGGCATATACGTATATGTCATTGGTTCCCATTATTCAGCCGCCGATTATGAAACTGTTCACAACAAAAAAAGAGCGCTCCATCAAGATGGGACAGCTGAGGGAAGTTTCCCAGCTGGAAGCAATTCTGTTTCCTATCGTCGTCACCATTGTGGTCTGCCTGATTCTGCCGACGACGGCTCCGCTGGTAGGTATGCTGATGCTCGGCAACCTGTTCCGGGAGTGCGGTGTGACTAAGCAGCTGTCGGAGACGGCGCAAAACGCGCTGATGTATATCGTGGTTATCCTCCTCGGCACATCCGTGGGAGCGTCCACCAGTGCTGAGAATTTCCTGAAAATGACCACCATCAAGATTGTTGTGCTCGGCGTGGTTGCTTTTGCCCTCGGTACTGCTGCGGGCGTGCTTTTCGGAAAGCTGCTTTGCCGGATTACCCACGGCAAGATCAATCCGCTGATCGGTTCCGCTGGTGTGTCCGCCGTACCGATGGCGGCCCGTGTATCCCAGAAGGTGGGCGCGGAGGAGGATCCGACCAACTTCCTGCTGATGCATGCGATGGGACCGAACGTGGCCGGCGTTATCGGGACTGCGGTTGCAGCCGGTGTGTTTATGGCAGTGTTCGGGGTGTAGGGTTTAGCTGTTGCTTTATAGAGCGAAAAATGGAAACAGCTATATAATTTTTCGCTTACCTAAAATAATAGAATTTGCAGAAAGGAAAGATATGATTATGGGAAAAAAACCTCTTAAGATAACAGAGACTGTCCTTCGCGATGCCCATCAGTCCCTGATGGCGACCCGTCTGACGACGGAGCAGATGCTCCCGATTGTTGAAAAGATGGACAAAGTCGGATATCATGCGGTTGAGTGCTGGGGCGGCGCTACGTTTGACGCGTCCATGCGATTCCTGAAGGAAGACCCGTGGGAGCGCCTCAGAAAGTTCCGTGACGGATTTAAAAATACAAAGCTGCAGATGCTGTTCCGCGGTCAGAACATTCTGGGTTATAACCACTATGCGGATGACGTAGTGGAATACTTTGTGCAGAAGTCGATTGCCAACGGCATCGATATCGTTCGTATTTTTGACTGCCTGAATGACCTGCACAATTTAAAAACCTGCGTTGATGCATGTAAAAAAGAAAAGGGTCATTCCCAGATTGCGCTGTCCTACACGCTGGGAGAGGCTTACACACTGGAGTACTGGGTGGATATCGCGAAGCGTATCGAGGATATGGGTGCGGATTCCATCTGTATCAAGGATATGGCAGGCCTTCTGGTTCCCTACGAGGCGCAACGCCTGGTCGGAGCATTAAAAGAGAACGTCAGCCTTCCGATTGAGCTGCACACCCACTATACGAGCGGTGTGGCTTCCATGAGTTGCTTAAAGGCCGTGGAGGCAGGCTGCGATATCATTGACACGGCAATCTCCCCGCTGGCTCTCGGTACCTCCCAGCCTGCGACAGAGGTTATGGTGGAGACGTTCCGCGGTACAGAGTATGATACCGGCCTGGATCAGAATCTTCTGGCTGAGATCGCCGAATACTTTGCACCGATCCGCGAGGAGGCGCTGGCGAGCGGACTCTTAAGCACAAAAGTGCTGGGCGTGAATATCAACACGCTGCGTTACCAGGTGCCCGGCGGTATGCTCTCCAACATGGTTTCCCAGCTGAAAGAGCAGAATGCCGAAGATAAATTTGACGAAGTGCTTCAGGAGATCCCCCGCGTCCGTAAGGATCTGGGCGAGCCGCCGCTGGTTACTCCGTCCAGCCAGATCGTCGGCACACAGGCTGTGCTGAACGTCCTGATGGGCGAGCGCTACAAAGTGGCGACCAAGGAGACCAAAGGAATCCTGCTCGGTCAGTACGGTCAGACTGTAAAGCCGTTCAATCCGGAAGTCGTAGAAAAAGTGCTGGGCGATGACGCGAAGAACGCAATCACCTGCCGCCCGGCCGACCTCATCGAGCCGCAGCTTCCAAAGCTGGAGGAAGAGATGAAAGAATGGAAGCAGCAGGACGAGGATGTGCTCTCCTACGCGCTGTTCCCGAAACAGGCGATCGACTTCTTTAAGTTCCGCGCAGCGCAGCAGAGCGGCGTGGATCCGGAGGTTGCGGATACCGAAAATGGGGCGTATCCGGTGTAGGGAATAAATAAAATCAAATTATCGTGCGGACCAGATGCGCTTATCAGGTGATCTGGTCCGTATCTTTTTCTTTTCTCGAAACGGAGAGAACCACATTGATAATTTTTCCAGCGTCGGCTATAATAACGTCGCATATGAAATCAGCCGAACACTGCTGTATAAATTTAGTAGAAGAGAGGAAGTTTTACCATGTACGATAAAGTGACACAAAAAGATATCGAGCGCATGGAGGAGGAGATCGAGCACCGGAAGCTTGTGATCCGCAAGGAAGCGCTGGAGGCGGTGAAGGAAGCCCGCGCCCAGGGAGATCTGAGCGAAAATTTTGAATACAAGGCAGCAAAACAGTACAAGAATGAGAATGAGAAGCGCATTCGCTATCTGGAAAAAATGGTCCGGACGGCTGTGGTCATCTCCGAGGAGTCCAAAAGCGACGAGGTAGGTATGAACAATAAGGTCGTTCTTTATTTTGAGGAGGACGACGAAGAGGAAGAGTACACGATTGTCACCACAGTCCGCGCCAATTCCATGAAAGGGTGGATTTCCAACGAGTCGCCTCTGGGCAAGGCCATTCTCGGGCATAAGGCCGGCGACCGGGTGTATGTGAAAATCAATGACCGGGGTGGGTATTATGTGACGATCCGATCAATTGAAAATACGGAGGATGACGGGTCAATCGGGTTGAGGAAATACTGAAAAACATATCGCTAATGAACTCAGGGCTTTATGAAAAAGATTTCGCGGAGTATGAATCAAACGAGGAAAGATTAGATGCGCTGAAAAAAGAATACGCTGTGATTATGGAATGCCTCGACGCTCTTGCAGAAAGCAAAGAGCTGAGTTACTATTATAAGAAAATAATTGTGGAAATGTCTGCAAATGTAGTAGAAAACCTTGCGGCAAAGTATGACAGGGTGAGGGAAGGAGTGAAATCTGTTATGGGTGGTAAAGTGCTGAATTATGAAGCGAAGACAATTTACCAGGAAGGTGTTGATAAAGGTATGCGTGAGGGCAAGCGTGAAGGGGAGCAGATCGGACGTGAACAAAAGCTCCGGGATCAGATACAGAGGAAGCTTGCAAAACGCCAGTCTGTAGATCAGATTGCAGATGCTCTGGAGGAATCTCCGGACCGCATCCGGAATCTGATCTGTAAATTGAGTTTGCCAGATTGATGTCGCCTCGGAATATACAGAGAGGAAGTGATAATTATGCCTACACAGGAAATCGAAGAGTTAAAGAACCATTTTGTGGAGCAGCTGCTTCCGGTGCAGATATATTTGTTTGGTTCTTATGCAAATAATACCTATACGGATAAAAGTGATTTTGATTTTTATATTGTAGTCAGAGATGGAGTCACGGATATTGCCGCAGAGACATCGAAAGCATATAAAGCGGTGCGTAGAGTGAAACAACGTCCAGTGGATATCATTGTTGGGACAAGAAGCAGATTTGACAAAAGGAAAGATATCCCCTCTATTGAAAATGAGGTATATCGAAAGGGGATTTTGCTCTATGACGTCAGCAACGAAAGAGTGGTATGATCTGGCTGTAACAGACCTCGGTGTTGCCAAACATTTGAATTCAACATATTATCCGAAACCTCTTGAGATTATTTGTTATCATTGTCAGCAGGCTGCGGAAAAGAGTGTACTATGGTGCACAGGGCGGTATGCCGAAGCTTCATGACCTATCATTTTTGTTGAATCAAATAAAGAACCAGGTTGAAATCGAGGATAAGTTTTACGAGTATGCGGATACTTTAACCCCGTATGGTGTTTCAATCAGATATCCAAATGAGCTTTTCCTTGAGGAAAGACATGCTGATAAGGCAATACAGTATGCCGATGAGATTGTGCAATGGGTCTCTGATATTGTTAATACATCAGGTGATGTATCAACTTGAATTGGTGTCATAAACGGGCTTTTAAATTGACCTATAAATTGACCTGTTTTTCCCGTAAAAATCCGAAAGATGTTCCCGTGGCGGATTGATCAGAGAAAGAGAAAATAACTCATTCAGATTCTACTGGGAGACCCCGCAAACCCGCTTATTTCCTCACTTTTTCAGACAAAAAAGAACCCTCGACAAATTATTCTGTCGAGGGTTTTCCTAGCAGGGCTACCAGGATTCGAACCTGGAAATGACGGAGTCAGAGTCCGTTGCCTTACCATTTGGCGATAGCCCTATAAATCGGAGTGACAGGATTTGAACCTGCGACCTCCTGGTCCCTAACCAGACGCTCTAGCCAAACTGAGCCACACCCCGTTCACGTCCTTGTCACGCGCACTTTCTTGCGAAAGCTTTATTATATTATCATCATCGGTTTAAATAGTCAAGCACTTTTTTGATTTTTCTTTCAATTTTTCTTTCAATAAAATTTTGTTTTACGGTAACGGTTACGGACCAGTCTCGAAAATGGTATCTTGTTTCTGGATTGAGAAGTTTCCGATTTTCCGGTTGCTTTCGGGGTGCGGTTCCGATATACTTTGAACCGAGCGGGTGTGCCTTGAAGAGGACAGCCCGACCGGATTGAGAGATATGCGAGTGGTTCTGCGGAGGAATCTGATCTGATTGGAGACTGAGATGAAAAAATATGCCAATGTCATCGTAGACATATCCCTGGAAAAACTGGATAAGACGTTTCAGTACCGGATACCGGAGCGCCTGGCGGATGAAATCACCCCGGGTGTTCCGGTGGAGGTCCCCTTTGGCAATGGCAATCGCCTGATGCGCGGCTATGTGGTGGAAGTGACGGATACAGCAGAGTTTGATGTGGAGCGGATGAAGGAGATTTCGTCTGCAGTCACAGAGGGAATTCCTGTCGAAGCACAGCTTATCGCCCTGGCCGCGTGGATGCGGGCTTTTTTTGGCGGCACCATGAACCAGGCGCTGAAAACGGTTTTACCCGTCAAGAGGAAGACTGCGAAAAAGGAACAGCGCCTCGTGTACCTGTGCCCGGATGAGGCTGCGGCGCGGGAATGTCTGGCGGAGTGTGAGCGCAGGCATTACACGGCCAGGGCGCGTCTTATGGAAGCCCTTCTCTCACAGTCGCCGCTGCCCTATGAGACGGTGACGGCGAAGCTGAATGTGACAGCGTCCGTAATCCGAGCCACGGAGAAAAAGGGGTTGGTTCGCGTGGAACATGTCCGCGCTTATCGCAATCCTCTGGATCGGATGAAAAAGCAGGAAAAGCAGGTGCGACTCAACCCGGTGCAGCAGCGGATCGCGGATGACATTCTGGCGCGGCGGGCGGCGGGCGACCGCAGGCCCAGTCTGATTCACGGCGTGACCGGAAGCGGAAAGACGGAGGTCTATATCGAGCTGATCGAGGCTGCGGTGCGGGAGGGCGGACAGGCGATCGTCCTGATTCCGGAGATTGCTCTGACTTTTCAGACGGTTTTGCGGTTTTATAATCATTTCGGAGACCGGGTTTCTATTTTGAATTCCAGAATGTCCGCGGGAGAGCGGTTTGATCAGTATGAGCGGGCGAAAAACGGGGAGCTGGATGTGATGATCGGTCCCCGGTCTGCGCTGTTTACCCCGTTTTCGAATCTGAGTTTTATTATTATCGATGAGGAGCACGAAGCTTCCTATAAGAGCGAAACCGTGCCCTGTTATCATGCCAGGGAGACCGCTATCGCCAGGGCAGATCTTTGCGGGGCAATGGTGGTGCTGGGGTCCGCGACACCCTCTGTGGAGAGCTATTATCGGGCAAAAAGTGGAGAGTACCGTCTCTATGAGATGACGGAGCGGGTAGCCGAAAGCCGGCTTCCATCTGTGTATGTCGCGGATATGCGAAAAGAGCTAAAGGAGGGAAATTGTTCGATTTTAAGCAGAAAGCTGCGCGGGATGATAGAAGAGCGCCTGGAGAAAAGAGAGCAGATCATGCTGTTTATCAACCGAAGGGGAATGGCGGGGTTTGTCTCGTGCCGGAGCTGCGGCCATGTGATCAAATGCCCGCACTGCGATGTTTCTCTCAACCTGCACAATAACGGGCGCCTCGTCTGTCATTATTGCGGCTACACGCTGCCGATGGTGAAGCAGTGCCCGGAATGCGGTTCTCCCTATATCGGTGCGTTTCGCGCGGGGACGCAGAAAATCGAAGGTTACATCCGGGAGCAGTTCCCCTCAGCGCGGGTACTGCGGATGGATCTGGATACGACGAGACAGAAAGACGCCTATGAAAAAGTTTTATCTGCCTTTGCCAATCAGGAGGCGGATATTCTGATCGGTACACAGATGATCGTCAAGGGGCATGATTTTCCGAATGTAACGTTGGTGGGCGCGCTCGCGGCGGATTTATCGCTGTACATCAGCGATTACCGGGCGGCGGAGCGCACGTTTCAGCTTCTGACCCAGGCAGCCGGACGTGCTGGCCGGGGACAGCAGCCCGGGGAGGTGGTTATCCAGACGTATCAGCCGGATCATTTTGCGGTGACTGCTGCGGCGGCGCAGGACTACCATCGGTTTTATGAGCAGGAAATCCGCTTCCGCAGACTGATGCGTTATCCGCCGGTCTGGCATATGCTGGTGGTACATATTGACTCTCCACAGGAAACTCTGGTCAAAGAGGCTGCTGATGTGTTACAATATAAAATAAGCGTAAAAATCAGGAACATGCAGACGGCGGTGCCGGAGCGTGAACCGACACAGATCATCGGACCCGCGGATGCGGCGGTGGCGAAGGTCAATGACATTTACCGGAAGCTGATTTATGTAAAATCCGCCGACTATGAGAGGCTGGTTTCCGTGAAAGATGACATTGACCTCTTTGTGAGGGAAAATCCTTCGTGGAATCATGTATCCGTCCGGTTTGATTTTGATCCGATGAATATGTAATTATTCAGACCCATAGCATTTTCGAGCCTGGTTCTGAATAGTTACAATGAATTTTGATAAAAGTAAAGGAGAGAGAACCATGGCGTTAAGGACAATTCGTATGCTGGGAGATGAAATCCTGACGAAAAAGTGCAGAGAGGTAAAGGAAATGACACCGCGGATGCGGCAGCTGATAGATGATATGCTGGAGACGATGTATGATGCCAACGGCGTCGGACTGGCAGCGCCTCAGGTAGGCGTACTCCGGAGAATTGTGGTGATTGACATCGGGGAGGGACCGCTGATCATGGTCAACCCGGTGATTCTGGAGACAGACGGGGAGCAGACCGGCGACGAGGGATGCTTAAGCCTCACGGGAAAAGCCGGGCAGGTAACCCGCCCGAATTACGTCAAGGCGCGCTTCTTCGATGAGGAGATGGAAGAGTACGAGATCGAGGCGGAAGAACTTCTGGCACGCGCCATCTGCCATGAACTGGATCACCTGGACGGACACATGTATGTCGAAAAAGTTGAGGGAGAAATCCATGACGTTGTCTATGAGGAAGCGGAGGAAGACGAGGAATCAGACGGCGTAGAAGATGATGTGGCAGCTGAAAGTGCGGATGACAGGGAGGAGTAAGTCAGCTGTGTCAGATTCAAAAAGCTACGTTAGAACTTTCACTCTCATGACGCGTCCGAACAAGGAGGTACTCAACATGAAAATAATTTTTATGGGAACCCCAGATTTTTCCGTGGGAACCCTGGAAGCCCTGATCGAGGCCGGTCACGAGGTGGTCCTCGCGGTCACCCAACCCGACAAGCCCAAAGGAAGAGGAAAATCCGTACAGTTCCCTCCGGTAAAGGAGGCAGCTCTGGCGCACGGCATAGAGGTATTTCAGCCCTGCCGCGTCCGGGAGCCGGAGTGCATAGAATATCTGAAGACATTTCGGGCAGATATCATTGTAGTGGTGGCTTTCGGACAGATACTGCCGGGAGAAATACTTGAGATGCCGCCCTGCGGCTGCGTCAATGTCCACGCTTCGCTTCTCCCGAAATACCGGGGAGCAGCGCCGATTCAGTGGGCGGTGATCAACGGGGAAAAAATTTCCGGGGTCACTACCATGCGGATGGATGAGGGACTTGATACCGGCGATATCATTTTGCAGGAAGAGGTTGCCCTGGAGGAAAAAGAGACCGGCGGCAGTTTATTTGAAAAACTGAGCGGGACGGGAGCCCGTCTTTGCGTAAAGACCCTGGAGGTCATTGAGAACGGCACCGCTGTCTATACGCCGCAGGACCATGCGCAGGCGACAAAAACAGGTCTGATCAGCAAAAAGTTCGGGCTGATTGACTGGAACCGCCCGGCGGCGCAGATCGAATGCCTCGTCCGCGGACTGAATCCCTGGCCCAGTGCGTATACGAAACTGAATGGCAAGACCTTTAAAATCTGGGCGGCTGATGTAATCAGTGAGAACACGGGAAAAACGCCGGGCAGCATCACAAAGGTGACAAAAGACGCGGTTTTTGTGCAGACCGGCGAAGGGATACTGGTTCTTGGCGAAGTGCAGCTGGAGGGGAAAAAGAGGATGCGGTGCGGCGATTTCCTTCGCGGCTATGCGGTGGATGAGAGCATGCGTTTCCTTTAAACATGCCATAGATATCATTATCTGTGAAGGCTTTGGCGGGCATTTTGCTAACTGCTGACAAGGCATTTGCCAGGTTTCGTCTTCTGTGAGGGCTTTTGACTCTATCATCATAGAATGGGCGCGGAGATGCTGCCACAGTTATAGAAATGCTGAGCAGATAAAACGCAGGCTCCACATTGGAAAGGAAAAGCAGAATATGTATGGATATTATGGTTACAGTTATTACGGCACATACTGGCTGATTCTGATCGGGGCAATCATCTGTCTGGCGGCATCGGCGCGGATGAATAATACGTTCCGCCGTTATTCGCGGGTGCGAAGCATGTCGGGCATGACCGGCGCCGAAGCTGCGGCGCAGATCCTGCGCAACGCAGGCATTTATGATGTGAGAGTGACACATATCCGTGGAAATCTGACGGATCATTATAATCCGAAAGACCGGACACTGGCGCTCTCGGACAGCGTATACAGCCAGACATCTGTGGCTGCCATCGGAGTGGCCGCCCATGAGTGCGGACACGCAATCCAGCATCAGCAGGGCTATGCGCCGCTTCGCATCCGCGGAGCACTGGTGCCGGTGGTCAACCTGGGTTCCGGACTGGCGTGGCCGGTTCTGATCGTTGGCCTGATTTTCGGTGGCGCGGGCAGTGTGCTCTGTCAGGTTGGAATCTGGCTGTTTTCCCTGGCGGTGTTGTTTCAGCTGGTGACGCTTCCGGTGGAGTTTAACGCTTCCAGACGTGCGCTGCATGAACTGGAACGGACAGGGATCCTCGGCGGCGGAGAAATACGCGACACGGGGCGGGTGCTCCGTGCTGCTGCGATGACCTATGTGGCGAGCGTGGCGTCCACTCTTTTACAGCTGCTCCGCCTGATACTGATCTTTGGCGGTGGAAACCGGAGACGATAAAGGATGCCGTGACCATAATCGCAGGATCAGGTGATCTGGGAGGAAGGATTTACTGTCAGAGAATCGGTGACAGAGGAGAATGTTTATGGCGGAAAATATAAATTTGCGCGGCCTTGTGACAGATATTCTGCTTGCGGTGGACCGGGAGGGGGAATTATCCCATCTGGCCATTCGCGGCGTGCTGGACAAGTACCGCTATCTGCCCCGTCAGGAACGCGCGTTTATCAAGCGTGTCAGCGAGGGCACGATGGAGCGGATGATCGAGATTGATTATATCATCGATCAGTTTTCCAAGACAAAAGTAAAAAAGATGAAGCCGGTGATCCGTGCGATTTTGCGAAGCGCGGTTTACCAGTTGAAATATATGGATGCGGTTCCGGATTCCGCTGTCTGCAACGAGGCAGTGAAACTGGCGGTAAAACGCGGTTTTTCCGGGCTCCGTGGTTTTGTCAACGGGGTGCTGCGCAGCATAGCCAGAAAGAAGGAACGTATCGTTTATCCGTCTATGGAAACGGAGTCGGTGCGGGCAATCTCAATACGGTATTCTATGCCGGAGTGGATTGTGAATCGGTTTTGCGATGCTTATGGGCAGGAGCGCTGCATCCGCATACTGGCGACATATCTCGGGGATGATTTGTGTGATTTTGTTCAGATGGAGAAAGATGAGAGAGACAGCATCAAAGCTTTATCACAAAATCCGGGTTTTCATCGCGGTACCTGTGTCCGCGTGGATACCAATAGAAAGTCTGCGGAGGAAGTGCGCCGCTCCCTGGAAGCGCAGGGGATAAAAGTGATACCGCATGACCTTCTTTCCTATGCATTCTGCATTTCGGGTTATGACGCTCTGGACGAAATCCCGGAGTTTTCAGAGGGAATTCTGTATGTACAGGATATCTCGTCCATGATGGTTGCGGAGATCGCGCAGCCGAGGGAGGATGATTTTATTCTGGATGTCTGCGCAGCTCCCGGCGGAAAAAGCCTTCACCTGGCACAGATGATGCATGGGACCGGGATGGTGGAAGCGCGGGATCTGACAGAATATAAGGTGGATCTGATCCGGGAAAATATCAGCCGCTGCCGGGCAAAGAATATGCG
>JAJQAD010000093.1:1535-16399 GCA_021204005.1 Clostridiales bacterium | reverse complement strand
GGCATGATTGCGCCTGTCGCGCCTCCAGATTCTCCACGCATTCTCACCATTCATCCGGAACGAACTCCGACCGTCCGTACGAAAGCCCGAAACCATTTTCCCAAACAAAGACAGCAGAAACGCCGCGCCGATCATCAGCAGTGCGGAAATCCGCGCCGGCAGAAAATTCAGCACATCATCCAACCGGGCCGCCGCCATGCCGAAATGACGGTACTTTTCATTTTTATATCCAACCATGGAATCCATCGTGTTGACTGCTTTATAAAAATATCCCAGAACCGGGCCGCCGATGACCAGAAAAAGCAGCGGCGCAATGACACCGTCCGATGTATTCTCCGCCACGGTTTCCACTGCCGCTTTTACCACACCGGTCTCATCCAGCGCTTCCGTATCCCGGCCTACAATCATGGAAACCGCCTGTCTCCCGGCCTGCAATCCCTCTGCTTTCAGCGCGGTATAAACTTTCATGCTCTCTACGCGCAAAGATTTTGTCGCCAGTATCGTATAACTCATGTAGGACTGCATCGCCAGCCCCAGAATCCAGTGAATCCGATAACAGATCAGCAGGATGGCGGACGGTAAAGCCGCGGAACACGCCAGGACAAGAATCACCAGACAGATTCCAGCGGCAAACTCCCGCACAGATTTGCCCTGATATTCACAGTGAAACACCTTCCGGAGCCCCCGCTCAAAACAGGAAATCATGGATCCGATCAGACAGATGGGATGCCAGATTCCATGCGGATCGCCAATGATGAGATCCGCAATATATCCAATAATCAGAGCCGCTAAGAGATAAGATGTATAGTTCAATAAAAATGCACTCAGGTCCATTTTCTTTTACTTTCTTTACAATTAAAAAGTATCGCCCCCTGCAACAGGTCTGCCCTATGGGTACTTTGCGCGCGAGCGATCACCTATATAATAGAAAAAAGGGACGAGCCAGAACCCGTCCCCTCCCACAGACTCAAACCAGATCTTTGATAATATCAAAGCAGTCAAATGTCGCAAAATAATCCTTCGGCGTCTCCGCCCTGCGGATCAGCTGCGCACTGCCGTCCTCCCGCAGAAGGATTTCTGCGGAGCGAAGCCGGCCGTTGTAATTGTATCCCATGGAGAAACCGTGTGCTCCGGAATCGTGAATGATCAGATAATCTCCCATATCAATCTTCGGCAGCATCCGGTCAACAGCAAACTTATCGCAGTTCTCACAGAGAGAACCCACCACATCGTACATGTGATCACAGGGAGCATCCTCCTTCCCCGCAACCGTGATATGATGGTACGCACCGTAGATGGCCGGCCGCATCAGGTTGGCCGCGCAGGCATCCACCCCGATGTATTCCTTATATGTGTGCTTTTCATGAATCGCCTGTGTCACCACGCAGCCGTAAGGGCCCATCATAAAACGCCCCATCTCCGTATAGATATCCACATCTCCCATACCCGCCGGAACCAGCACCTCGTTGTAAACCTTTTCCACGCCAGCCCCGATGGCCCGGATATCATTGGGAACCTGATCCGGCTTGTAGGCAATCCCAACACCGCCGGAAAGGTTGATAAAATCCATCTGCACGCCGGTCTTCTCCCGGATCTCGACACAGAGTTCAAACAGTGTCTTTGCCAGCGTCGGGTAATAATCGTTTGTCACCGTATTGCTGACCAGGAAAGCGTGAAGACCGAAGCGCTCCACACCTTTTTCCTTTAAAATACGGTATCCCTCTATAATCTGCTCCTTCGTAAATCCGTACTTGGCATCGCCTGGATTGTCCATGATGCCGTTGCTCAGAGTATAAACCCCGCCCGGATTATAGCGGAGACTCATTGTCTTCGGAAACTCCCCGATCAGATTTTCCAGATATGCAATGTGTGTAAAATCATCCAGGTTAATCGTGGCGCCGATCTCATTGGCATAGACAAACTCCTCCGGAGGCGTATCGTTGGAGGAAAACATAATCTCCTCCCCGGAAAACCCCAGCGCATCCGAGAGCATCAGTTCCGTCATGGAAGAACAGTCTGTACCGCAGCCATACTCCTTCAATATATTCAGCAAAAACGGATTCGGCGTCGCTTTCACCGCAAAATATTCGCGGAATCCAGGGTTCCAGGAAAACGCCTCCTGCACAGCCCGCGCATTCTCACGGATTCCCTTCTCATCATATAAATGAAAAGGGGTCGGATAAGTCTTTACGATATCTTCAATCTGTTCCTTTGTAACAAAAGTCGGCTTGGTCATCTTTCGTTTCTCTCCTAACTGCAAAATGCTGATCATACAAGAACTTTAACACCGCGTTCTGATTGCATATTTTATTGCTTTCACATTCTCCGTGTTGTGATCGGGTCCGGATATAAATATACACAAAAATAGATTATTATGCAACACTTTACACAAAAAATCTCCGGCTCCAGAAGAATACAGAGCGGAGACACTACGATCCTGCTCCGGCATCCCCTGTCATACAACAGGAACAAACTCCCGCGAAAAATGCAGTTCAAACCGTCTGCATCATCTGCTGCATCATCCGAAGGATAGATGCCAGTGATTCTTTCTGCTCTCCGTGAAACTTTCTGCACAACTCCTCAATCTGCGTCCCATCATCCTCATCAATACCCAGCAGGTAATCCACACTGGTATCCAGGGCGCTCGCCAGACAGTACATTACATACGCGGAACAGCCTTTTCTCCCCATCTCAATATCGTACAAAAATTTTGCGGAAATCCCCGCCAGCTCCGAGAGACACTCTCTCGTATATTGCTTTCTTGTTCTTACCTCCAGAATCCGTTTCCCGCTTCTCTGATTAAATTCTTCATACTCCCTGCCGCTTACCATAGTTGCTCCTCCCCGAAAACACAGTTGCCGGAACCGGCTCCTGAAACGTGAGTCCCGGCAACCGCATCTTCCTTTTCTTTTGCAAATTTAACGTTATGTCCCGCACTTAACTGCATGTTAATAAATATAGGATCCGTCGATCGCCAAAGCCGAATCTGAGATATTCTGCGCATATACGTAGTAGTATCCGGTCGTCCCTGCCGTAAACGTATGGGACACCGCACCCGAACCCTGCACATAGGTTCTCGACCCGTCCGGATTGATAATACCCAGCCTGTATATCCCGGAAGATGGCGCCGCTTTCGCCGCCACTACAACAGATGTCCCCTTTGTCACGCGGAACCGCCTGCCATATTTTCCATAATCTGCATCCAGAGTCCAGGAAAAATTTTTCACAGAGCTTCCCTCATCCGGGATTTCCACTTCATCCTCCACAAAGCAGCCGCCGTCAACCGACTCCGTCTCCGTGTACTCCGTCAGTTCATCCCCCGCTGTCATCTCTGCAATTTCCACAGCAGTCGCCTCCTGTATCTGACACATAGCCTCCGCCGTAGCTTTCGTAGCCGCATAGACAGTCGAACTGCTCAGTGCCAGCGTAAAGCTTATAGCCAGTGCAGCGCCGGTTACAGATTTCTTTTTCACCTGTAAACACCCCTTTACATGTATGATTCTCTGCTTTACTTCGCCGGCTCTCCTCGCAATCGGCATTATCACAGTCCTGTCCGGTTTTTCCCGCGGAGTCATCGAAATGACTGCCTCATAGTATGCTCTCACATTCCCGCTGTGGGTACAGACGTCATAATCACAGGCGTATTCACTCCAGCAGTCAAGCAATTTCCGGTACCACCAGACCACCGGATTAAAAAAATGGAACACCTCCGCCATGCAGGCCAGATTCTTCGCCAGAAGATCCCCATGCCTCACGTGCGTCACCTCGTGAAGAAACGCAAAATACAACTCATTCTTCGTATAATGCTTCACGGGCAGTAATATGGTCAGATGATAGCATCCGGCCACCTGCGGAACCTCAGCTTTATATGTCTGCCTCAACGCAATCCGCTTGGGAGAAAAATGCAGTTCCTCGCATACTGCCAGAAATACTTCCGTCGTTTCCCGGTCACACGGACAGGCTTCTCTCACGACTCTGCGGTAATACAGGGACACTCTCACGACCGATACCATACAGATCACCGCGCCCCCGGACCATACCAGACACACTATTTTACAAAATCCCAGCATCCCCGGCGACGGGAAAAGCATCATTCCATGCCAGGTCTTTCCGTCTCTCCTGTCCATAACGATCAATGCCAGGTAAGAAACCGGGGTGAGCCAGAATATCTGGATCACACGAAAAAGCCGGTAAAGAATATCCAGATACCCGGCATGCTCCAGAACGCGCCCGACTCCAAACCAGACCACGGTCAGCACGCTTCCCGTCAAAGATGTCAGCAAAATCAGAAAAGTCAGTTTAATCGTCCAGATCATCCAGCAGTTCTCTGATTGAGCGGATCTCATCCTCTGACATTTTCCGCGAACTGCAGAGGGCGGACACCAGCCGCGAAGGCTTTCCGCCAAACCAGAACTCTGTCTCCTCGCTCAGTATCTGCTGTTTATACTGTTCCTCACTCTTCTCCGCATGTGCATAGGAAGTTCTTCCGGCACGGTACGTGCTGACATATCCTTTATCCGAAAGCTTTTTCAGAAAAGTCACCATCGTAGTCCTTGCGTAATCTTTTTCGTAGCGCTCCCGCATTTTCACAATAAGATCCTGTACGGCAATATCCCCATGTGAATCCCAGATCAGCTTCATAATTAATGTCTCGCATGCACTGAGTTTCCTTAGTTTTTCCTGTTTTTTCATACCACATCATTCCTGTCTACTTTTTTAAACGCGTCTATTGGTTTCGACATGACTATTGTAATAGACGATGTATTGTTTTTCAACATTCTTTTATACATCGATAGCACATTTCACCATGCGAAGACCCTGTATATAATTTCATTCCCATACCCCAATTCTGCTTTTCCTATAATACTCTGCAAAAAGGAGAGATTTTATGGCATCCAAAAAGACTATACATACCTTTCGCCAGAATCTGACGGAACTTCTGAGCGAAGACTCTCTCACTTCCATGCGCAACCTCAGTACAAGCATCGGCGCTTCTGACAGCTACATCCGCAAAATCTTAAACGATGACGCTTCCCCATCTCTTGATAAAGTTGACGATATCAGCGAATTTTTTGACATCGACAGTTGGGAACTGTTCTACGATGAAGATTCTGACGACGACGACTCACTCGCCATCATAGAAATGATCCGGCGGATGCCGGCCGATATGCTTCCGCTGGTGAAACGGTATCTGGAATACCTGATAGAAAAAGAGAATGACTGAGCCTGTTTACCCATTGCCCGAAATACTGTACGATTGCGGGGTAATACGGACAATACGGCCAAGCTGTTATCCGTTTTCCGGAAAACTGTCGCGCACGCACAGGGCGCCGTAGCCTGCCTGCTCATTGGGATAGGCGGAAAACCCCGGCAAAGGCCGCGCTCCGCGGCGCAGGTATGCTTTCACTTTTTCCCCATACAGCCAGGCGTCATTTCCGAAGCGGATTCCCCACTCCATCAGTATGACGGCGCCGCCGGTGACAAAGGGCGCCGCCATAGAAGTGCCGCTTTTCGCGGTATAACCCCCGCCGGGTGCACAGGAAATAATATCGACTCCCGGCGCCGCGAGGTCGGGCTTGACGCCACCGGACTGCAGACTGCCTCCGCGCCCGGAGAAAGACGCATAACTGTCAAATGCCGCATCGTAAGCTCCCACGGAAATCACCTTTCCAGCCGTAGCGGGGATTGTGATGGTATTGTCTGCCGTCGGTGTCAGAAATCCTGTCCCCGCCGAGAGTACAGACTGACCCGGGAACCAGAGATCATAGCGCCCGTCAACCAGCTTTCGCGGCTCCAGTATTACCTCCCAGATACCGGGAGTCACATAGGTTTCCTGCGGAATAAAATCAAAATAAATCTCCTGGTCAACGCTGTAGGGGCGGGGCTCGCCGTAATAAATCAGCAGTTCGGTCCCCTCTATGTCAAATCTCTGTGTCTGCCTGACCGATTCCAGAGGACCGAACATTTTTCCGCCCGGGGATCGGATGGAAATGTCAAACTGATCTTCATAGGATTTCCAGAGCTGGAGGTTTAAGGACGGCTCATATTCCCCCACAGAGAACATAATGATACTTGCATTCTCATCATACAATGACATAGATTCCATATTCAAAAAAGCATCTGCGGCTACAGCACATCGAAATGGCTTCTTTCCGGAGATGATTTCCATCGACTGTCGGGACAATTCCCTGCCAGGAACAGAAAATAAGGAAATATGATCCGAGTTTTCAAATGAAAGAATCCCCGATGTGTGAATCTGGGACGCACCCTCGTTCCCGGTTCCCGCCACAATCACAGACTTCCAATAGGAAGCCGCTTCGTTCAGATAGGTCTCCACGAGGGAAGTTCCCCTGTGGGAACCGTAATTGTTCCCGAAACTCAGATTCACGGCAACCGGCATCCCCAGTTCTTTCGCCCTCCGCAGCACATAATCCACAGCCAGGATCAGTTCCGTGGTTCGCGGAAATCCATTCGGATCCGCCGTCCCCATTTTTACAATAATAAGCTCCGACTCCGGAGCCACACCGCGGTACAGCCCGTCGGAGGCTCTGCCGTTTCCGGCACAGATTCCCGCCACATGCGTCCCGTGACCGCTGGTATCCCGGCTCGGCACAATGGCGTAGCGTTCCTGCTCCGAGGTCTGCGCCAGCGCCTCATTGATCTGACCGCTGTCAAAAAAGCGGTCCAGCGTCTGATCCCAGAGGCTCACGATCCGCGTCGTCCCGTCCGCATTCCGGAAATCCGGGTGGGCGTAGTCAATGCCGGAATCAATCACCGCCACAAGGATGCCATCACCGTAAAGGGAAACATAATTACGAGTATCTGCTGTATTATCTGCGTTTTCTTCCTCTGCGAAGCTTTCCCACCTCTCCGCAGATTTTCCCCGAAACACATCTGACATGCTTCCCACCTGCAGGGAATTCACACAGGAAACACGCCTGCCTTCGTTTACCGCGAAGAACAGGCGCTTTGGTTTTTCGATATATTCAATTTCCGGCCATCCGGAGACTTCCTCAACCCGATCCTGCGGAACCGTCAGCACCGCATAGCCGTTTAAAAGCGGGCGGATCACAATATCATCGGCAACCGGCTCAACACCCTCCAGGCCGCCCGACGCCTTCACAATCAGCTGCCAGGTCTTCCCCGCAGCGTCATACCCCACATTCAATTCCTCCGACTTTTCGCGCTCCTCCTCCGTCGCGTCCAGGGCAAGGTTTAAGAGGTTATCCAGTTTTTCATTATTCATAGAACGGATCCTTTTTTGTGTATAATACGAAAGCCTGATTGCAGCCGCACCAGGCATTTCAGCAAAAGCACAATAACTTTTCTACATCCTATTCCGAAACCGTCTCGGAGTTTCCGATATTTTTAAAAATAATGACAATTATAAATTGTAAAACTGTGGGAACATAATCCGATTATACAGCTGCCGGAAATCAAAAAACTACATCTCATCAAGTTCCACTAAACAAACATTACCACAACTTTTCGAGAAATCAATGGCGTCTTTGGTGAAACCGGACTTTGAAAAAACAAAAAACTCCTTGTTGTGATATGCAAACAGATCGCCTCGCTCCAGCAAACATTTTACAACAGCTTCATCTGTTTTCTCATTCCTCCATTTGCACTCGCCAAACAAAGCCTGATCCCCAGAGACCGCCATCAGATCAATTTCTTCCTGCCTTTTCATTTTAGGGTTATTTCCCCACCAACGCCCTATCTTGCCGGCCGGAAATAATAAATTTACATAAACAGAGGGCTGGAATAAATATTGTATACAGATTTCCTCAAATATCTGTCCCATAAAGTCATTGATCTGAGGCAGCACAAGAGCCTCATAAATATGCGCCCCCGCCCCTCGTATAATCGCGCTTGTATTCGGTCTCACAAAACGGTACCAGAACAAATACATACCATCTGCCAGCCGATAGATTGTTCTGCGGCTCGTCTCCGGCTCCGCTATTGGAATTTCTTTTTTAACAATCCCCAGAGAAATCAAAGATGCCAGCTGATTGCTGCAGCCACTGGTTTCCAGTCCCGTCTTCGTGGCAATCTCATTTAATCTGCTTGCACCGCCGGCAATCGCAGAAATAATCGAGTGATAGGTCATAGGTTCCTTCAATTCCTGCTTCATTAAATTAAGCGGTTCCTCAAACAAGCGCCCGGATTCATCAAAAAATAACTGTTTTATCATTTCATGGAGTGAAATATCGCCCTGAATATGAGACAGATATTCAGGAATCCCCCCTGTTACGCCATAAAGAATAGCCTGTTCCTCATTCTGATAACCATCAAGCATCTGCCTGGCCTCAAAAAATGTAAATGGCTGAATCTTGAATTGTGCTGTGCGACGCCCATATAAAGGACTTTTATATCCCAGAACCTGCTCTTCCATAAAGCTCATAGAGGAACCGCATAATATAAAAAAGAGGCTGCTGTCTTTCCAACAATTGTCAATATGGCTCTGCAGCATAGAGGAAATCACCGGATAACATGCCGCAAGATATGGATATTCATCAATGGCCACAATCAGCCTTTCCCCGCTTTTCGCGAGAGTATCTATATGTCCCAGCATGGACTCATAATCCCTGAATTCAAATGTTTCCTGAAAGCTGTCCTCCTGCGTGAGGAAAACCCTTGACAGGCCTGCCAGATTCTCTTTCTTCGCACCCTCGACGCTCATGTAGTAAAATCCCCGCTTACCTTTCATAAATTCCCGAATCAAAGTCGTCTTTCCCACACGGCGTCTCCCATATACAACCGCAAACTCAAAGCTGCCGCTCTGATACATCCTGTTTAGTTTGCTTAATTCCCGTTCTCTTCCGACAAACATATCCCGACCTCCTCACAGATCAAGCAATTTACTAATCACACAATTACTAATTGTACGATTAGTAAATCTCAGTATAGTCTGCATCGCAACAGTTGTCAAGCGTTTTGGGGGGTCTAATCCCAACTTCAGTCAACTCAGATGGAAAATCGAATCCTGTATGTCCCCGCGGAAGCCTCCAGGCAGTACCCTTCCGATGTCTTTTCCGCCTGCAGGCCGTCCGTTTCGGTCACTTCCGCTGCCTGCTTCAGGCAGATCGTCGCCGCCGCATTGACCGGGACTGTCACGTTCAAAATCACCTGATTCTCAGACTTCTCCCAGCGGTTTACTATCTTCCCATAGATACTCTCATAGGAAACCTCCGCCCAGTCGAGACCGCCGCCAATCTGCGGCTGCACATAATAGTGCTTATATCCCGGTCTCTTTTCATCTATCTCCAGACCGCCCACCACGCGGTAGAGCCAGTCGCCCACCGAACCGTAAGCGTAATGGTTGAAGGAATTCATATCCGGGCTCCACATGGTGCCGTCAGGCTTTAAGCCGTCCCAGTGCTCCCAGACGGTGGTCGCCCCCATCTTCACCTGGTAAAGCCAACTGGGGAAATCCTCCTTCAGCAGGAGGTCGTAGGCCTCATCCAGACAGCCGTTCTCGCTCAGAGCGTGGGTAAAATAAGGTGTCCCGATAAAGCCAGTCACCAGATGCCCATCCTCCGCATCCAGGAGCTTTTTCAGATTCTTCACTGTGATATCTTTATACTCTTCCGGAACCAGCCGGAAATACAGCGCAACAATGTGGGCGGTCTGTGTCTGCACCGTCAGATCACCGTTTTCTTTAAAGAAATGACGGACAAAGGCCGCCTTTAACCGTTCAAAGAGCGCCCGGTATTCCCTCGCATCCTCTTTCTCACCCAGCGCCTCCGCCATCTTTGCCACCATATCCGTGGAATAACAGTAATAAGCCGCACAGGTATAGGCCGTCGGCGTCGCGCCGAAATAGCTTCCTTCCTCCGCGTCTAAGGCCACCCAGTCGCCAAACTGAAGCGCATAGGAGAACATACAATCCTCCGTGCTGTGCTCGCCCATAAAGGAAATCCATTTTTTCATGGAATCATACTGCCGGCGGATAATCTCCAGATCGCCGTAGGCCAGATACATGGTCCAGGGATTGATCACCGCCACGTCGGCCCAGGCTGTGGCGCCAACCGTTCCCTGACTGTTGAGCCAGTCCTCATCACTGTGGCCGGTCAGGATATCCGGCACCACATGGGGCACTGCCCCCTCCGGGGTCTGATCATTACTGACATCCTTTAGCCACTTGCTGTAAAACGTATAGGTATCCATCAGAAACGCCGCTGTCCGGCAGAAAATCTGCGCGTCGCCGGTCCATCCCAGCCGCTCGTCGCGCTGCGGACAGTCTGTCGGGATATCCAGGAAATTGCCCTTCATTCCCCAGAGGATATTGTGCTGCAGCTGGTTGAGCAGCGGATTGGAGCAGGAAAAATCACCGATCTGCCGCATCGCGGAGTGCAACGCCCAGGCGGTAAAGTTTTCCTTTTTCACCGCTCCTGGGTAAGAAGCCACCTTCGCATAGCGGAATCCCTGGAAGGTAAAATGCGGATAAAATACCTCTTTTTTCTCTCCTTTACAAATGTACGTAATCGTCTCTTTCGCCAGACGCAGGTTTTCCGTGTAAACATTGCCTTTCGCATCCAGCGTCTCAAAGAAATTCAGCTCTACTTTATCTCCGGGCGCCGCATTTTCCACCGCGAAATAGCACCACCCGGTCAGATTCTGTCCGAAATCAATAACGGTATCGCCCTCCGGTGTGATAAGAACCGCCACCGGCTCCACCTGTGTCATCTCCTCAACAGCACAGCCTTTCTGGGAAACCAGGGTAGACAGGTCGCGATCCACCGCTGTCACCGCTTCCCATGCGCTGTCGTCAAATCCTTTTTCTTTCCACCCGTCCTGCTCCAGACGGGCGTCATAGGTCTCGCCATCATAAATTTCAGAAAAGAGAACCGGGCTTTTGCTTCCCTTCCAGCTGGTATCGCTGGCAATCACTTCCCGGCTCCCATCCGCATAGTCAACGATAATCTGTCCGCCGAACGCGGTCCGGTCGCCGTAAAGATTCCGGACATGATTAAAACTCATTTCCCCCTTATACCAGCCTGCCCCCAGATGCACGCCGATGACATTCTCTCCCTCCGTCAAAAGCTCCGTAACCTCCCATGTCTGGTACAGCAGGCGATCATTGTAGGAAGTCCATCCCGGGGCGAACTCATCCCGCCCCACTTTCTGTCCGTTAATATATGCCCGATAAAGACCGTGGGCGGAAGAAACCAGGTACGCGGACTTTACTTTCCCTTTCACGTTAAACGCTTTCCGTATATAAGTTCCCTCACTCTTCGCGGCATCCTCCGCTTTCTCCGCCGTAACAAACACGCCCTGCCAGTGGGCATTATCCTGATATCCGGTGAGAAAGCTGCTCTCAGTCCAGCCGATGTCCTCTCCGCTCACCACCGCGCGGACGCGGATCCCGTATTTTTGTATATCCTCCCACGGCAGATCCACCATGACATGTGCCGATTCCTCCGACTGCACATCGCCGCTGTCAAAAACCGGCGTCTCAAACTGATTGTCTTTCGCAATCTGAATCCGGTACTGCTCCTGCACCGCGCCCCGTTTCTCTGATTCCAGCACCCAGCCGATCTGGGCCGCACCGGAGATTCCCTTCGCTCCCTCCAGATAATTAACCGTAATTCTGCGAATTAATGCCATTTTTCTTTTCCTCCCTCTTTCTCCCTGACTCTTATGGTCTCTCAACCCGGGGTCCGGCATATAAATCTAAAATAACACAGGAAAAAATTTTTGAATATGGAAAAATAAATCATTTGAAATAGATTTTTGAATCGCAAGAACATGTCGCTTGCGACAGATCATCCCCGCGGGCACTTCATTCAGAATCTGGGAAGTGCGGAAGATTTGAACAGAAAGAGCGCTGCAACATTGCAGCGCTCCCCGTGTTTGCCCGGCTGTTTCAGCCTTACTGTTCCTTGTTTTTCCTTCTGCTGTAAATCGCAGTCGCGAGCAAGCCGAAGAAGGCGATAATCACCAGCGTAAGCCACAGAACCACCTTCGACTCGTCGCCGGTCCTGGGGCTGATAGTGGTGCCGGACTTGTTGGAGTTGCCGGAGCTGTCGGACTTGTTGGAGTTGCCGGACTTGTTGGAGCTGCCAGACTTACTGGAGTTGCTGTTGGTCTTGCTGCTGCCGGAGCTGCTGCTGGCCTTGCTGCCACCGGAGCTGCTGCCGCTCGTTTTGCCGGAACCGATGCTTCCATTGTTTGTACCACCGTTGTTGATGACCTCCTCTTCCTCCGCCGCTTCGACGGTCAGCGTGTAGAACGCGATGGCCTCGGTGTAGTTGCCGGTGGCGGCGGCTGTCGCCGTGATGGTGGCGGTACCCGCCCCGACGATGGTCACCTTGCCGTTGGCGTCAACGGTGGCCACGGACTCGTCGCTGCTGGTGTAGGTGATAGCCCCGTCTACCGCAGTCAGGGTCAGGGGGATGGTGAAGCTGTCGTCGCCCTCTGTCACGGTGACGGAAGTGGTCTCATAGGAGATGTCCTGCGCCGCCTGGGCGATGGTGAACACCACGACCTGTTCAACTGTGGCGTAGTGGTCGCTCGTGACGATGACGTGGGCGGTATAGGTCCCCGCGTTGACCGGGGCCTCCACGGTGTTGCCGTCGGCGTCCGTATACGTGACGGTCACCGTTGCATCGTCGTCCGCCGCCACTATCAGCTGAAAGGTCATGCCGTCATAGACGACACTGGCAATGCTGTCTATCGTCACGCTCTGTGTCGCCAGGGCGATGCTGACCTCCACGTCCTGCTCGACTGTGATATAATTGTCCCTTGCGACGGTGACATGGGCGGTATAGGTTCCCGCATTGACCGGGGCCGCCACCGTGTTTCCTTCGGCATCCGTATACGTGACGGTCACTGTGGCGTCGGCGTCCGCCGTCACCGTTACCTCGTGGGCCTGACCGTCATATGTGACACTGAAGCCCTCGATCGTCACGTCCTGCGTCGCCAGAGCGATGCTGACCTCCACGTCCTGCTCGACTGTGACGTAATTGTCTCTCGTGACGGTGACGTGGGCGGTATACGTCCCCGCGTTGACCGGGGCCTCCACCGCGTTGCCGTCGGCGTCCGTATACGTGACGGTCACTGTGGCGTCGGCGTCCGCCGTCACCGTTACCTCGTGGGTCTGACCGTCATAGGGGACATCGGCAAAGCCCTCGATTTTCACTTCCTGTTCCGCCTTGAAGATGTCGAAAAACGCCTCCGCCGAGCCGGTGTTGTAGTTGCTGCCCGCGTCGACGGTGACGACCACCCTGTAGCTGCCCGCCGCAGAGGGCGCGCCGGTGAGTTCGGTTTCCGTCCCGTCGTCCGCCACGGAGAAGTAGGTGACGTTCTGGGTGTACATCGTATTGTCCACCAGCGTTACGTTGACCGTCGGCTCAGAAACCGCCGTGCCGTCGTAGGTCTTGTTCTGCACACCGGTCAGGGACACCGTGGGCGTGGCCTTGTGGATGATAAAGTCATAACTCACGCTCCCGGTGCAGTTCCCCTTGCCTGTGATGGTGATGGTGGCCGTCCCGGCGTTGATGTTGTTGCTGAAGGAGTAAGTAAAATCATCTGCCGACAGAGTGGTCGTAATCGTCTTGTTGGTGATGGCGGAGCCGGTATAAGTCTCGTCCTCCGTGTCCACTGTGAAGTCGTCTGTACTGAGCGTCCTGGTGGTGATGACTCCGTTTGTCGTGACGCTGTCGCTCTCCAGTGTGTAATTGCCCGCATCGTCACCCGTAAGGATGATACCGCTGGCCGTGATGGTCTTATCCGTGCCGACGTTCTTGTCGTTGTAAGCATAGGTTGCGCTGGCGGTCACTGTATCGCCGTCCACAACGTCGGCCAGCGTGATGGAAAGGCCCTGTTCATCGGTCACGTCAGTGGTGGCGTCATAGGTTTTGGTGGTGTTCCCGTTGATGGAGGGGTCAGGGTTTTGGCGCTAATGGTGCCCACGTCCGCCGTGACGGTGGTGGTCGACAGGGTGTAATTGCTTGCCGATGTACCGCCGAGGGTGATGCCGCTGGCCGTGATGGTCTTACCCTCCCCCACGTTCTTGCTGTCATAGGCATAGCTGGCGCTGGCGGTCACCGTATCGCCCGTCACAATGCCGCTCAACGCGATGGAAAGGTCCCCATCGGTCACGGCGGTATCGCCGTCATAGGTTTTTGTGGTGGCCCCGCTGATAGAGGGGGTCAGAGTTTTGGGGGCGATGATAAACTCATAACTCACGCTCCCGGTGCAGTTCCCCTTGCCTGTGATGGTGATGGTGGCCGTCCCGGCGTTGGTGTTGTTGCTGAAGGAGTAAGTAAAATCCTCTGCCGACAGAGTGGTCGTAATCGTCTTGTTGGTGATGGCGGAGCCGGTGTAAGTCACCTCATCCGTGTCCACTGTGAAGTCGCTTGTGCTGAGTGTCCTGGTGTTGATGACGCCGTTTGTCGTGACGCTGTCACTCTCCAGGGTGTAATTGCCCGCCGCCGTACCATTAAGAGTGATGCCGCTGGCCGTGATGATCTTATCCGTGCCGACAGTCGTGCTGTCATAGGCATAACTCGCCGCGCTGGCGGTCACCGTATCGCCGTTCGCAACACCGTTCAGCGTGATAGATAAGCCCTGTTCATCAGTTACGCCGGTGGTACCGTCATAGGTTTTTTGGGTCGTCCCGCTGATGGAGGCGGTCAGGGTTTTGAGGTTGATGGTAAAGTTGTAGGTCAGTGTGCCGCTGTAATTCCCCTTGCCCGTGATAGTGATGGTGGCCGTCCCGGCGTTGGTGTTATCGTTGTAGGTGACGGTATAATCGGCATCCTTCACCAAATTGCTGTCGATCGTCTTGATGATGGCGGAGCCAGTGTAAGTCACCTCATCCGTGTTCACGTCAAAGTCGCTTTCGCTGAGTTCCCTGG
>JAJQAD010000093.1:0-1435 GCA_021204005.1 Clostridiales bacterium | reverse complement strand
GTGTAAGTCACCTCATCCGTGTTCACGTCAAAGTCGCTTTCGCTGAGTTCCCTGGTGGTGATGGTGCCGGTCGTTGTGGCGATGTCGCTCGACAGGATGTAATTGCTGGCCGCTGTACCGCTGAGGGTAATGCCGGTGGCCGTGATGGTCTTATCCGTGCCGACGGCCGCGCTGTCATAGGCATAACTCGCCGCGCTTGCAGTCACCGTATCGCCATCCACAACACCGTCCAACGTGATAGACAAGCCCTGTTCATTGGTTACGCCTGTGGTACCGTCATAGGTTTTGGAGGTCGTCCCGCTGATGGATGGAGTCACGGATTTTTTGTTGATGGTAAAGCCGTAGGTCAGTTCGCCGCTGTACGCCCCGATGCCCGTGATGGTAATGGCAGCCGTCCCGGCGTTCTTGTTGGCGCTGTAGGTGACGGTGTAATCGGTATCCTTCACCAAACCGGTCGGACTCGTAATTGTCTTTTCAAAGGCGGAGCCGGTATAGGTCACGCTGTCCGTGTTCACTGTGAAGTCGCTCGCGGTCAGGGCCGTGCAGAGGCCCAACTCCAGGTACTTCCCGGTGCTGTTCGCTCTCACATAGCAGGCTGTGTTGTCAGAGGAGAAATGGCTGAGCGAATCGTTGTAATAGGATGTGCCTTCCTCTGCCGTGGTGATCTCCACCGCTGCGGATTCGGTCGGCGCGGTCGCTGTCGTCACGCCTACGGATGCGCCGATGGTCAGTGCGCCACCCATGGTGATGTATTTCCCGGAGGGCAGATAGACGTTGTTTGCGGCACCGCCCGTCTGGGTGTTCCCGGAAATCACAGGCGTATTGAATACGGTAAAGGTGCCGTTCTTGACATACACGCCGCCGCCGTAACTGTCAGCCGTGTTACTCGAAATCGCGCCGCCGCTCATGGTAAAAGTGTCGTCGGAAGTGCTGCCGCCGACATATACGCCGCCGCCATCACTGGTCGCTGTGTTTTCCGAAATCTTACCGTCCTCCATTATAAAGCTGGCATTGCCGGCTACATATACGCCGCCGCCATAACCGGTCGCGGAGTTTGACGAAATCGAGGCAACGCTCATGGTAAAAAAGCGGACGGAGGGATAGACAAACACGCCGCCGCCGTAGCCGCTATAGCCGCTAGCCGTGTTACTCGAAATCGCGCCGCCGCTCATTTTAAAAGTGCTGTCGACATAGCTGCCGACATATACGCCGCCGCCGTACCCGTACCAATTGGCTGTGTTGTCCGCAATCGTACCGCCGCTCATTTCGAAAGCGCCGCCGTAGACACATACGCCGCCTCCCTCCATCGCTGTGTTGCCCGAAATCGTACCGCCGCTCATGGCAAAGGTGCAGACGCTGCCGTACACGCCCCCGCCAAACAGGCCCGCGCCGACTGTGGCTGAACAGCCCGTGTCGCTGGCGGGCAAGGTCAGGG
>JAJQAD010000201.1 GCA_021204005.1 Clostridiales bacterium | reverse complement strand
ACCTTCACAGTTACGGGGAAAAGTCCATTAAAAATCGCTGCGCGATGGGACTTTTTCCTGCATAATTTACGTTATCAGACGCACTTCGCAGCAAGTGCGAAGTACTGTCTTGAATAAATACAAATAAATATCATTTGTAAATTTCCTTTACATTGTAAAGTGCTTATGTAAAATCCAATGAGTCCTGTGTGTAAATTCTATGTAAAATATTCAGTGATACTATTTTAGTTCATATCACCGCATGGGCGATCTGTGGCCTGAAATTCTGAATTTGATGTTTTTACCGCCGTTCACCGCTGATCGTATAAATCACCCACTTGGCAATGTTTTCCGCGTGGTCCCCGATCCGCTCAAAATATTTGGAGACCAGAAGAAGGTCAGCCGCCGCCTCCGTGTATTCTGTCTTATCCTGAATCAGACGGATCAGCGTCCGCTTTGCCTCAAGGAAAAGCTCATCCATCACATCGTCCCGCTGCATCACTTCCTCCGCTTTTTCCATATCCCGGTTGACAAAAGCCTGGATCGCGTCCACAACCATGATCATGCTCTCCGCGGCCATCTTTTTGATTACCTCCATCTCCGGAAGTTCCCGGGCATTCGACAGATAAATCGAAATTTCCGAGATATCCGCCGCCTGATCGCCGATTCGCTCCATATCCGCTACCATGCGGAGCGCCGCGGAAACCAGCCGCAGATCCGACGCCACCGGCTGCTGTTTCATCAGAAGCTTCATACAAAGAGCTTCGATGTCACGCATCTGGTGATCAATGTCATTGTCATACTCCATGTTGCTCTTCGCCTTGTCCACATCATGGTGGACAATGGCATCGATGGCGTACTCAATCGCCTGCTCCACCATGTGGCCCATGGTGATCAGCTCGCCGTTCAGCTCATTGAGCTGCTTGTCAAAGTAATTTCTCATAATTTTTCCTTTCTATATCATCCGAACCTGCCGGTGATGTAATCCTCCGTCTTCTTATTGGAAGGCATGGAGAAGATCTTATCCGTCTGCCCGTACTCGATCAGGTCTCCCAGGAGGAAGAACGCCGTCTGGTCGGATACACGGACCGCCTGCTGCATATTATGTGTCACCATCACGATGGTATACTGTTTTTTCAGCTCCATCACCAGATCCTCGATCTTGGATGTGGAAATCGGATCCAGCGCAGAGGTAGACTCATCCATCAGAAGCACTTCGGGCTGAACCGCCAGCGCACGTGCAATGCAGATTCTCTGCTGCTGTCCGCCGGACACCGCAAGAGCGCTCTTTTTCAGTGAATCCTTCACCTCATCCCAAATGGCCGCATCCCGCAGGGACTGCTCCACGATCTCATCCAGTTTTGCTTTCGCATGGATGCCGTGGGTCCTGGGACCGAAAGCGACATTGTCATAAATGCTCATGGGGAAGGGATTGGCTTTCTGAAATACCATGCCCACTCTCTTGCGCAGCAGGTTTACATCCATATTTTTCCCATAAATATCCTCACCATTCAGGGAAATCCGGCCGTCAATCCGGCATCCCTCAATCAGGTCATTCATGCGGTTTAAAGATTTCAATAGCGTCGACTTTCCGCAGCCGGAAGGTCCGATAAACGCAGTAATCTGATTTTCCTGGATCTCCAGGTTAATATTTTTCAGAGCATGAAAATCCGAATAGTGGAGATTCATGTTTTCTACGGTCATTTTTATACTCACTGTTTTTCATCCTTTACATTTCGATTCTGTTCATATCTGTTTTGTACACTTATTTTCTGGGACAAACTTTTACCGGATCACTACAGTTGTCCCAGGCAAAAACGCATCGTCTGCCATCCGCCGCTAATCCTTCTTCATCAGGTTAGCCAGCCGGTCTGAAAGCACATTGATAATCAGCACCATCACAAGCAGAATAACCGCCGTCGCAAATGCCTGATCTGTGTGCAGCCCCTCCTGGGAAAGCACATACATGTGTACCGCCAGTGTACGTCCGGAGGAGAAAAGGTTTTTCGGCAGCTCCGCCACAGTTCCGGCCGTGTAGATCAGCGCCGCCGTCTCGCCCGCGATACGCCCGGTCGCCAGAATAACGCCGGATAAAATACCCGGGATAGCGCTCGGCAGAACGATGCGGAACACGGTCCGCAGTTTTCCGGCTCCCAGTCCGAAGCTTCCTTCCCGATAACTGTGAGGAACGGCCAGAAGTGCCTCCTCCGTCGTGCGCAGCACCGTAGGCAGCACCATGATAGCTACGGTCAGGATTCCCGCGAGAAGCGAGTAGGACATTTTAAAAAAGTTTACAAAAAACAGCATTCCGAAAAGGCCGTACACGATGGAAGGGATACCGGTCAGCGTCTCCGCCATCATCCGGATTACTTTCACCAGCTTGTTTCCTTTTTTCGCGTATTCCACCAGATAAATCGCGGAGAATACGCCCACCGGAACGGAAATGAGCAATGCCACGCCGATCATAATCAGAGTGTTGATGATGGACGGGAGCATGGACACATTATCCGATGTGTACTTCAGGGAAAACAGCTCCGGTGTGAGATTCGGAATACCTTTTACCAGTATGTATACAATCAGGTAACCCAGCATGAAAATAGTAAATACCGCTGCCGCGTAGACCAGGATTTTCAGGATCAGAGACCCCGCATAGATTTTCTTCTTTGTCGTTGTCATGATGCCGCCTGCTCTCCTTTCCCTTTAATGATGTTAAATACCAGGTTGATGATCAGGATGAACACAAACAGCACCACGCCCGTTGCGATCAGCGCCTCACGGTGCAGGCCGGTGGAGTAACCCATCTCCAGCACGACGTTTGTCGTCAGCGTGCGGACGCCCTGCAGAATGCCGCTCGGCATACGCGCCTGGTTTCCCGCCACCATAACCACGGCCATCGTCTCACCGATCGCTCGGCCGATTCCGAGGACGACACCCGCCAGAATGCCGGATTTTGCCGCGGGGATCACGCAGCGGAAGATGCTGGCCTCATTCGTGGCCCCCAACGCCAGCGCACCCTCGTAGTAAGCGGGGTCCACCGCACGGATGGAAGTCTCCGTCACGCCGATGATCGTAGGCAGAATCATGATACCCAGCAGAAAAGATGCGGTCAGGATGCTCATGCCGTTCCCGTCAAACATATTGCGGACAATGGGAACGATCACCATCAGGCCGAAAAAGCCATAGACAACGGAGGGAATGCCCGCCAGCAGATCGGTCGCCGGCTTTAAAATCTTGTAAATTTTCTTCGGACAGTATCGCGCGAGAAACACTGCCGTGAAAATTCCAACCGGTACGCCCAGCGCAATCGCACCGCCTGTAATATACAGGCTGCCGACGATCATGGGGAAAATACCATATTTATCATTGCCCGGTTTCCAGGTAGTGCCGCCCAGGAACTTGAAAAGGCCGATTTCTTTCATGGCGGGAATGCCGTTGATGAAAAGAAAGACGCAGATGCAGGCAACCGCCAGGATGGAAATACAGGCAACGATCAGAAAGACAATCTCAAAAACTTTTTCTTTTACTTTCATAGTAACCTCGAATAATGAAAGAAACCGGACATCCGGCTTTCACAAAGACGGATGCCCGATTTCAGCTTTATGTCTCATGCCAATTAACTACATGTATACTATTCAGCTTATACACAAGCCAGCCATACTGCTGCACACAAAACATTTGTTTTATAATTACTCTCTTTACTCGACTTCGCTCCAGCTGGTGATCTCACCGGTGAAGATCTGATTTACATCATCAGAAGTCAGGTTGGTGGTCGGGTTCGCGTTGTTCACGATCACTGCGATACCATCCATCGCGATGCAGGTAGCGGTAACGCCGGTCTCCTCGTCTTTCAGATCACGGGAAGCCATGCCGATGTCGCAGGTGCCCTCGATGGCATTTGTGATGCCAGTGGTGGAATCACTGGTCTGGATCTCTACGGTTGCATCGGGATTGATCTCCTCATAAGCCTCTTTCAGCTTCTCCATAACCGGAGATACGCTGGAGGAACCTGCCACAGAAATGCTGCCGGATGCTCCGCTGCTCTCAAAGGCTTCGCCCTCTGCAACCTCAATGTATCCATTCTCAGAAATAACCGCCTGGCCATCCGCGCTCATGATGTAGTTAATGAAGTCCTGCGCCACATCACTCAGATTGTCCTGTGTCACAATGTTGAACGGACGAGCAACCGCATAGGAACCGTCGGCAACATTTTCTACCGTCGCATCCACGCCGTCGATCTGTACTGCCTTCACGGAATCATTTAAGGAACCCAAAGAGCAGTAACCGATTGCATATGTATCGCCGGCTACGGTGGACATCATAACCTCTGTGTTGTTGGTGATGGTCGCATCCACAGTGGTCATGTCCTCTTTCTCGCCATCCTCGTTCGTTACTTCAATACCGAATAATTCGATGAACGCGCCTCTTGTACCGGAACCATCCTCACGGGATAATACGGTGATTGCGGAGGATGTGTCAAAATCAGAGGAAGCTTCCTCTGCAGTGTCATCCGTCTCTTCCGCCTCTTCCGTGTCCGCCGCTGCGGAACTATCCTCGGTGGTTGTGGTGTCCTCTGTGGTGGAATCGGAAGAAGTGCTTCCGCATCCAGCCAATGCCATACTTCCTACTACCGCGGCACTTAAGACCAGTGCCATCATTTTTTTGAATTTCATTTTCTGTCTCCTTTTTAATCTTTTTTAGCTGCAAAAGCGCCGTCTGGTCCGCAAACTTTCTCTGAAAAGATGGGACATGCGAAAACGCAGATGCATCATCTTTGTTACAAGGAGGATATTAACAAGGCTATGTAAAATACAAAATCCCGTGGCGGTAAAAAAATTGTAAAGGTTTTGTTATGATAATTGAATAAAGAAAAGAATATTTTACAAAACGATAGTAGCAGGCAGGTCTATAGAATGATCTGTTTGATATGCAGTAAAAACAGAATACAAAAGATGCCATCAACATATTTCCGGCAGTATTGCCGAAGCACTGCCCCGGTTTTTAGCTGCATGAAAAAATATAGATGGCATCTTTATATCTGTCATAATATTTTAATTTTATCCTCTGAAATACGCCACGCCGGACTCAAATATCTTCATATCCTGATCGCCGTAGATATTGATGGCGACGCCGTCGCCGCGGCGCTCCGAGTGCGCCATCTTGCCGAGCACGCGTCCGTCCGGACTGGTGATACCCTCGATAGCCATATAGGAGCCGTTGACGTTCCACTCCTCATCCATAGTCGGCATACCGTTCTCATTTACATACTGAGTTGCCACCTGTCCGTTGGCGAGCAGCTGATCCAGCCACTCCTGCGAAGCGACAAACCGTCCCTCGCCGTGGGAAGCCGGGTTGGTGTAGACTTTACCGAGTTCGGCCTGCGCCAGCCACGGGGACTTGTTGGTCACGACCTTTGTGTAAACCATCTTGGAAATATGGCGTCCGATGGTGTTGTAAGTCAGCGTAGGCGAATCGGCACTGCCGTCCTGAATCCGCCCGTAGGGCACCAGTCCCAGCTTAATCAGCGCCTGGAATCCGTTACAGATACCCAGGGCAAGGCCGTCCCGCTCATTTAAGAGCCGCTCCACCGCCTCTTTCATCTTTGCATTGCGGAAAGCGGTCGCAAAGAACTTCGCAGAGCCCTCCGGCTCGTCGCCCGCGGAAAATCCGCCGGGGAACATGATAATCTGTGACTGGTCGATCGCTTTTACAAAGATGTCAACCGAATCACGGATGTCCGCCGCCGTCAGATTCTTGAATACCTTCGTTATCACATCAGCGCCCGCCCGCTCAAAAGCTTTCGCGGAGTCATACTCGCAGTTCGTGCCGGGGAAGACCGGGATAAATACAGTCGGCTTCGCCACTTTGTGTTTGCAGATATAAATATTTTTTGTATCATAGAGCTTTAGCGGAAGCTCGTCTGCCGCACGGCTGGCTTTTGTCGGGAAGACGCCCTCCAGCGTGCCGGCCCATGCTGCGATCGCCTCCTCCAGAGGAATCGTAACCTCGCCGTACTTGAATACCTGCTCCTCCAGAACAGAACCTGCGATGGAGACATTCGCCCGAAGACCCGCAGCCTCCATGGCTTCCTTCACCGCGTCGGTATCCTCCGGCGCTACCTCGGCCACCAGATTGCCGAAGCCGGGGCCGAACGCCATCTCCGGCTTCATGCATCCGCGGATGGATACGCCCAGCTTGTTGCCGAAAGTCATCTTGCTGACCGCCGCTACCAGGCCCTTGGAGTCTAAGGTATACACCGCGAGCAGCTTTTTCTCCTGCATCAGGCGGTAAACCACATCGTATAGCTCCATCACCTGCACGTAATCCGGCAGGTCGTATTCATCCTTATCAATCGTAAAGAGCATCAGTTTATCGCCCGCGCGCTTTAACTCCGGCGTCACGATATCCTGCTCCTGCGCCACATCCACCGCAAAAGAAACCAGCGTAGGCGGCACGTCAATCTCATTGAAGCTGCCGGACATGGAATCCTTGCCGCCGATGGATGGCAGGCCAAATCCCATCTGTGCACTGTAAGCGCCAAGGAGCGCCGCAAACGGCTGACTCCAGCGGAACGGTTCCTCGCTCATTCTGCGGAAATACTCCTGAAAGCTGAAACGGATCTTCCGGTAGTCGCCTCCGGCCGCCACAATCTTCGCCACAGACTCAACTACAGCGTAGACTGCGCCGTGATAAGGGCTCCAGGTGGACAGATACGGGTCAAATCCATAGCTCATCAGCGTCACGGCGTCGCACTTTCCGGTCATTACCGGCACTTTCGCCATCATGGACTGTGTCTCGGTCAGCTGATACCTGCCGCCGTAGGGCATAAACACGCTGCCCGCACCGATAGAACCGTCAAACATCTCCACCAGTCCCTTCTGGGAGCAGACATTCAGGTCTTTTAAAGTATCGAGCCAGGCCGCGCGGATATCATTCTTCTCTAAATCTTCCGCCACGGTATCTAATGCCATCTTTGCGAAGAAATTGTCCTCTTTTGCCGGGATGTTCACCGCAATGGAGGTCTCCTGGTGTGCACCGTTGGTGTCGAGAAAAGCCCGGGAGAGATTGACAATCTCCTTGCCTCTCCAGGTCAGAACCAGGCGTGGATCCTCCGTCACCACCGCGACGGGGACAGCCTCCAGGTTCTCCTCCGCGGCGTAAGCCAGGAACTGATCTACGTTCTCCGGCGCGATCACCACAGCCATCCGCTCCTGGGATTCGGAGATGGCAAGCTCCGTACCGTCCAGGCCGGCATATTTCTTCGGTACCTTGTCAAGATCTACCCGCAGACCATCCGCCAGCTCGCCGATCGCCACGGAAACGCCGCCTGCGCCGAAATCATTACACTTTTTTATAATATAGGAAACTTCCTCTCTCCTGAACAGCCTCTGCACCTTGCGCTCTGTCGGTGGGTTGCCCTTCTGAACCTCCGCACCGCAGGTGTCGATGGAAGCCGTCGTGTGCGCCTTAGAAGAACCCGTCGCGCCGCCGCAGCCGTCGCGTCCCGTGCGCCCGCCGAGAAGAATAATCACATCGCCGGGGTCGGAAGTCAGCCGCTGCACCGCACGGCGCGGAGCAGCACCCAGAACAGCGCCAATCTCCATGCGCTTCGCCACATAGTTAGGGTGGTAAATCTCCTTTACCAGGCCCGTCGCCAGACCAATCTGGTTGCCGTAGGAACTGTAGCCGCCGGCCGCCGAACGGACGATCTTCTTCTGCGGCAGCTTGCCCGGCAGGGTATCTTTCACAGAAATCGTCGGGTCCGCCGCGCCCGTCACGCGCATCGCCTGATAAACATAAGTACGGCCGGAAAGCGGATCACGGATCGCACCGCCCAGGCACGTGGCCGCGCCGCCGAAAGGCTCGATCTCAGTCGGATGGTTGTGGGTCTCATTTTTAAAATTAATGAGCCACTCCTCCTCTTTCCCGTCTACCGTCAACGGCACCACAATAGAGCAGGCGTTGATCTCATCCGACTCCTCCTGATCCTGAAGTTTTCCGTCTTTTTTCAGTTTTTTCATCGCCATCAGAGCCAGATCCATCAGGCAGACAAACTTGTCCGGGCGGTCCGCATAAAGCTCCGCAAAATTCTCCTGATATTGCTCATAGGACTTCTGAATCGGCTCCAGATAATAGCCGTCCCCGAAGCTGACATCCTTTAACTCCGTCGAGAATGTCGTGTGTCGGCAGTGATCCGACCAGTAGGTATCCAGCACACGAATCTCCGTCATGGACGGGTCTCTGTGCTCCTCCCCCGCAAAATACTTCTGAATATGAAGAAAATCCGCGAACGTCATAGCCAGTCCGAGCGAATCATAGAGCTCCTTTAAGGGAGCCTCCGCCATCGTGGAAAATCCGTCAAAAATCACGACATCGTCCGGGTCCGCAAAATCCTGCACCAATGTCTGCGGCTTTTCCAGACCGGTCTCGCGGGAATCCACCGGGTTGATGCAGTGGTGTTTGATCGCCGCAAGCTGCTCGTCCGTGATATCCCCCTCGATGACATAAGTTGTCGCGCTGCGTATAATCGGCTCCTCGTCTTCATTCAACAGCTTCACACACTGCTCCGCGGAATCCGCCCGCTGGTCAAACTGCCCCGGCAGGAACTCCACACTAAAGGTCTTTCCTCCGTTTAAATCAAACGTTTCCTCATAGACAAAATCCACCGGCGGCTCTGAGAAGACGCTGACAAGAGCCTTCCCGTAAGTCTCCTCCGAGATATTTTCCACGTCATAGCGCACCAGTTCCCGCACCTTTGTCACACCGGGAATACCGAGGTAGCTCCTGATCTCCGCCTCCAGTTCCCGCGCTTTTACCGCGTAGGCGTCCTTTTTTTCCACGTATACTCTGCGTACATTGCTCATTTTATTTCCTCCAGGCAAGTTGCTATTTAAATCTAATATTCCTTTTGCTTCTAAAAAACTTTTCACATATTCCAAAAACCTTTGCGCTCTGTCAATCTGATTTTTAGCATCCATTCGTGAAGCTACGAAAAAATCTTCATAATCTGCATTCTCACGCATTTCAGATGCACTTTTTATGATTTTAGATGCATCTTTAGGAAACAATCCTGTTTTTACGTAAAATCGATTAAAATATGAAATCACTCCACTATGCTTACTACTGTCAAAATTATCCAATACGATTACAGCTCTCATTCCGTGAAAAACAGAATAATATGACCGATTTAATGCCTGCCTGTATTTTCCCTGCGCACATAAAGCATCTGCAACCTCTATATCCTCCATCGCTCTTTCATAACGATATACCGATAAATCTTTCATGCCGCCTTCCATAACACAATCCCGTCTTTCTTAACATTCTTATAATATGGCATAACATTTTCCCATTTTTTAAACTTGTCAAAATTTATTAAACGTACGGACAAAACCACATCATGTTCCAATTCAAGGTCAACAATAAAATCTGTCATTCTTTCATGCATATCTTCTGTATAAGAATCCAGAATAACGGCAATATCAATATCCGATTCTTCTGTCTGTGTTCCCCGGGCAACAGACCCATACAGAATAATCGAATCAACAGATGAACCGAAGATATGAACGAGCTCCGGTACCAGCTTTTGGAAAACCTCACTATATTCTGCCACTTGCTTTCACCTCTCCATCTACAGGCTTCATCAGATTACAACCTATAATTCCTAATTTCATTTTACTATCCAAACTCATCATATCATGAATCTTTGATTCATGATCGCATTTCGCCGCTCGCCGAATGCACCAGTTCATTCTTCTCGCTTGCGCTCATTGTATCTTATTTTTAGGATAAAATCAATCGTAACTATTCTGAACTCGTCCAGAATTCCTCCAGCATCCCCTGCAGCGTCCTCAGATTACACACCCTGCAGTCCTCCCACTCCCGCGGGAAGAGCCGGCGGTAATCCCTCCGCAGGAAACGCTCATCCAGCAAGCCGATCACGCCGCAGTCTGTCGCGGTGCGGATCACGCGCCCGGCCGCCTGCATCACCTTGTTCATACCGGGATACTGGTAGGCGTACTCGAATCCCATCCTCAGATTATCCTGATCATTCCCATCCCGACGCCCCCCATTTGATCTGCTGTCTGACACCTCTCCTACTTGTCCGTCAACCGTTTTCACGCTCAATGCAGCCTCCGGCACCTGCCTTGCACGCGCCAGTTCCCCATTATAATAAGATTTCAGAATCTCCCGCCGGTTACAGATCTGCGGCAGCCCGGTTCCCACCACCAGAACGCCGATCAGCTGATCATGCTTCAGGTCAATCCCCTCGGAAAAAATCCCGCCCAGAACACAGAACGCTACAAAGGACCGTTCCCGATTTTTGGAAAATTCCGCGATAAACTCCTCCCGCTGGGCTTCCCGCATATTGGCACCCTGCACTGCGCAGTCCATTTTCCCCGCATTCTCCGCGCAAAACTGCTCATACACCTGGTCCATAAAGTAATAGGACGGAAAAAACGCAATATAATTTCCACATCGCGCCTTTGCCGTCACCCGGATATACTCTGCAATCCTCTGAAATTCCGTCTGATTGCGCCTTGTATACAGACTGCTGACATCTCCGGCCGCAAAAAGCAGCCGTTGTTTTTTCTGAAACGTGGAATCTGCATAGACCGCATAATTATCCTGCCGGGTGCTCAACAGACCTTTATAATACTGCACCGGCAAAAGCGTCGCAGAAAAAAAGACCGCACTCCTCCCTTTATCCAGACAGGTCTGCAGATTCGACGCCGGATTGACGCAGTACAGATGCAGACAGAAATGATTTTCCCCGTCAAAATCTGAATAAATCACATAATTTTCATCCGCGAGCTCATACATCGCCATGAAATGCCGCAGTTCAAAATAAAAATCCGTAACTTCTTTCCGTTCCGGGAATTCCGCGCGCTGCCGCAGGAACTCATCCATCAGCGACAGAAGACGCATCAGGGAAAAGGAAAAACTCTCTATGCTCGTATACACAGTGTATTTTTCGCACTCCCGCTTCCACTCCAGCATCTGCCGGTTGCATTTCTCCAGGGCGGAAGCAATCTTCCGGTTATACTTGCGGAAAATCCGCTTACATTTCAGGAAATCCTCCTTGACCAGAGCGGCGCTGTACATCTCCCGCCCGCGCTCCACCAGATTGTGCGCCTCGTCGACGAGAAACAGATACGCCCCTTTCTCCCCCTCCGCGAAGAACCGCTTCAGGTACACATTTGGATCAAAGACATAATTATAATCACAGATGATCACATCCGACCAGAGAGACAGATCCAGCGCCATCTCAAACGGGCAGACCTGATATTGTTCCGCACAGGCCAGCAAGACCTCTCTGGTGTAATCATCCTCCGCCGTCATCAGGGAAAAGACCGCGTCATTGACCCGGTCGTAATGTCCCTTTGCATACGGGCAATTTACCGGATTACAGTCCATCGTCTCACAGGGGCAGAGCTTCTCCTTCGCCGTGAGCGTCAGCACCTTCAACCGGCACCCCTCACTTTTCAGACAATCAAAAGCGTCTTTTGCCACCGTGCGGGTGATGGTTTTTGCCGTCAGATAAAAAATCCGGTCCGCCAGGCCCTCACCCACCGCTTTCACCGAAGGAAACACCGTCGCGATCGTCTTGCCCGTACCGGTGGGCGCCTGCAAAAACAGTATCTTTTTCCGCGCGATTGTCCGGTAGACGTCCCTCACCAGCTTTTTCTGTCCCTCCCGATAGGGAAAGGGAAACTCCAGCACTTTGATGGAATCCCTGCGGATCAGATTCCACTCGTACTGGTGATCCGTCCACTTCCGATAGGACGCAATCACTCCCTCAAACCAGATGCGCAGCGTTTCAAAGGAGTACACCTCCTCAAAACGCCGGATTTCCTCCGTATCCAGATCACAGTAGGTAATCTGCACGCCCATCCGGTCAAGCCCCTGCTGCAGGGCAAAAATATAGGCGTAGCATTTCGCCTGCGCCAGATGAACCGGATAGGGCTCCGCAAAGCGGGTCACATCCGTATACATGCACTTAATCTCGTCTATGTAAAAAATCCGTTCTTCAAGGGCACGCGTGTCAGATACAAAAGCTGCTTCTGTGCTCTGACTGTCAGGGTCTTGTCTCTTCCCCGGCACCCCTGAAGTTTTTTCCAACACCATATCTTCAGCAACGGAATCTGCCGTCTCGTTCTCAGACGGCACAGAATCCGTCTCTGCTCTCAAAAAAACCTCAGCATTCTCTGCCGCTGGATTCTCCGGAATTTCCTTCGGCGCCGCCCGCCAGAACACACCATCCGCTCTTCCCTCCACGGAAAGCAGATAATGACCCATGATCAGTTCGTGCTTTAAAGTCACCTCCGACCGGTACTCCGAACCCATGCGTTTCTGGATCTTCCGGTGCATGCGGCTCCCCTCCTGCATGGCCTCCTGACGCACCCCCTTGCCGACCCGGTTGTCGATATCGCCGGACCGGAACACGAACTCCACCAGATTACGAACAGAAATACGGATCTTCTCCTGTTCAACTATCTCCACGCTCTGCTGCATATCCTCTGATAGTAGCTGACTCATCTAAAAAAAGCTGCCTTTCTTTCCGTAATATTTCCGTTATATTATAATGCAGGCTCCGAGAAAGTACAATGCCAGTTCAAAAAGTTTCCAAAACCCAAAAAACCGCAGACCGTTTATCGTTGGCCTGCGGGAAAATTAATAAAAATTTTAGAAAATTCATATTCCGTTACCGGGGTCTGACCCCATTAAAATGGCCGGCAGCAGCATCCGCCGAACATAGACATGAGACAGCACAGTGTCAGGCATAAGCCGCCGGTATTCCCAAAGGGTCTCTCATAGGAAGAGCCCATATTCTGATACCAGGTGCCGCCAAATTCCAGGTTCTGCAGGAACTGGCGGTATTCCATATTGCTCGGCTCCATCTCAACTGCCTTTCTGGCAAACTCCATAGCCTGGACATTATTCCCCGCGCCCTGATGAGCCGCCGCGGCAAAATAATACCAGCGCGCAGAGCGCTGATTATTCGGCATGCGGTTCAGGGTATTTAAAGCCTCACTGAAATGACCGCTGTTGATATAATTGGCCGCAGCCCGCATCTCCGGAGAATTATTATAGGAATTGCCATAGGCACCCTGGCCGCCATAACCGCCCCGGTTGTAACCGCCCTGGCTATAACCGCCGTTCCCGTAGCCTCCCTGACCGTATGCACCGGAACCGAACGGTCCGCGATTCTGGGCGCTGCCGTTCTGATAGCCGCCGGAATACCCCTGCTGCTTCTCCTTCATAATCTGGTTATAAGCCTGCTGTACTTCTTTAAACCGCTCTTCAGCCACCTCCGGATGCGCGCTGTTGACATTCGAGTCCGGATGGTACTTCCGGCTGAGCTGTCTGTATGCTTTTTTTATTTCCTCATCTGTGGCATCGTGTGAAACACCCAGAATCTCATATGGATCCCTCACTTTGGATTCCTCCGTTTTTTCTTTTTCTCCTGCAGGTATTCGTATTTCGACCACACGCCGGAATACAGAATATTCCGGATAATATCCGCATGCTGTAAAACAGGTAGCCTTTCAAAAGATTTTGCGCACTCCGACATCATGCTGGTCAGAATCAATTTGCTCAATGTCTCAAAATCCGCCGGGCTGCTCTTCACCATACTCATAAACGGATTGTACTCATTCCTGCGTCGGTCGCGGTCCAGATCCTCATAGGCATCCATCAGATAAATAAACTTACCGAGATAAAACCCGAGGCACTTGAGTTCATCTGCCCACAGATCGTCCTTCCAGGCAAAAATCTCTCCCAGCATCTCGCCGGTCAGACCCGCAACCGCATCAATATTCTCCTCCCGCTTTTCCTCCAGCATGTTCAGGCGGTTCATATAATTTTCCAACGCCTGCGCCTGCCGCGGATACTTTGCGGAAATACGGTGATAATCGCGCTTCAGCATCCGGGACATCACATGCTTCGGAAGATTATGATCATCTTTCCAGTCGTCGATCAGATTATGATAGGACAAAAGAACATTCATGTCGGAAGCATAATGGGAAGCCTCATTGATATAAGCGGTCTTCTTTTTGCCGGGATGGAGTGGACAGACAAAACGGGTCTCCTCATTATCCAGTTCGTATAAACCCGTCAGCAAAATAATCAGAAAGGTCATGTCATAGTTAAGCAGTATCTGTCCCTTTACGCCGCTGCTCTTTTTCAGCACCTGGCAGAGCCCGCAATAATAGGACTGATACTGCTGCTTACTCTCCTCCGATAAACTTTTCTGATTGACGTAAATATAACCAAACATAGCTGCTCCTGCCGCGAGGCATTCATCCCGTTAAAATATTATGTAAGCGTATCCAACGTTTTCTCAGGTCTTTTTAATAAATGTCGTCCGGCACTTCGGACAGGTAATCTCAATCCTGCCCTTCCCTTTCGGCACGCGCACCTTCTGGCTGCAGTGCGGGCAGAGGAAAAACCGATAATACTTCCGCTGTTCCCGCTGCCGTCTGCGCTCCTCCGCGGTCGGCCTGCTGTAGCTGCGCTGTCCGGACTGACGGCCATAGCTGCCGCCGGATCTGCCGCCCCTGCGGAAGCGGGACGTGATATCCAGGAACCGGTCATTCTCCGCGCTGTGCTTCCCCGTATTTCTGGAAAACATGCGAAAATATGTCCACACCAGAAGTACCAGTGCAATATACCAGATAATCCGGTTCTTTGTAAAAAGATTCACTACAATCAAAACCAGGGTAACTATAGAAAGACACTGGTTTAACTGGTCATTCCCATAACGCCCATCCATAAATTCCTGAAATCTGTTTCTCATTTTTTATGCCTCATTTCACGCATGGAATAAATCCGGCGGTCAATGTTAAGCAGCCGTCCGTTCTCAGATCAGCACGTAAACAGCCCGCCCGATCACCGCCTTTGTTGTGCCTGTCTTTCATTTTACCTGTTGAAAAAATACTGTCAACCATCCTATTATCTTTTTAGAAAGATTTAATCATTTATAATGATTCCGTTTAGACAAATGTAACATAATGATACCGTGACGAATAACAAACCATCACTATGATACGCTATCCTGAAGAACCTGCAACCGGCGGCGGAACATCTCCCGATACTGCGGTAGTTCCTCAAAACACGCATCCGGGACATTCCGAATCTGATGCAGGCCATTTTTCTTTACAGCCTCCTGTGCCGCCTCCATCTGACTGCAATGTCTGCCCCACAGGGTCTGACAGTTTGCCCCTTCCAGCGTCTGATACGTGTGAAAAGTCCGGTTAAAATCCATCAGCGGATACAGACGCACCGGTTTGTTTGTAGCATTTTTTATCAAGACCCCCCAGTTACCCCAGTGTCGATCCGTATTCCCCACCAGGTAATCCACAATATTCATCATATAATAATCGTGCCGATCCAGCTGCAGCACATATTTCTGCGTGTTGCGATCGTGATTCAGGGAATAAATTTCAAACGCCTCCATGGACACAATGGAAAACTCCGGGGAAGTGATATTCTCACTCACAGTCACCCTCTCTCCGTCAAACCAGCCTTCCTCATACAGTACCTGGGACACATCAAAACAGCGGCAGATCCGGCTGGCCAGAAGCTCCCGCGCTACAGCCTCTTCCCCGCCGTCCTTCAAAAGCTCAAACCCATGATCAACACGTTTCCAGGCCTTGGGAAAACAGCCATTGGTAGACAAATCCCGCGCCAGCTCTTCATTGTCCACCGTATACTGACGCCCTTTTAATGCAATATCAATAAATGCGTTACTCAGATGATTTTCATAAAGATTTACATCAGAGAACGAGATCTTTTCCTCTTTCTGTTTCACCCAGAACACATCCGTCAAAGAAGCACAGCGATACGACAATGCCACCTCAGCCCTCTCTCTGTCCGTCACAGCCTGCTTCATTCCGATGCTGTTTAAAATTTCTTTCGCGTACTTTCTGTCCAGAGTCAGCACGCGGGTGGCACACCAGTAGTAAAAATTGGTGATATTGTTCACCAGAGTATCGATGTCCCGTCCGGTATCATCCAGATACAGGTTATACGGCATAAAAGAGCGAAAATATACTTTGCAGCGGCCCGAGGTATCAATTCTCGCAACTCTTCGGTTTTTATGCATGATGTCATAAATTTTCCCTGCCATTTTATGCCTCCTGTAACTCTTTTCTCTGCAACGTTCTTCCTGTTCTGCGGAATTCTATCTGTCAATAATCATAGGAAATCATATACTTTAGTGCTTTACAACAAGATCTTTGATGATATAAAAAAGCGCCTTGCGGCGCTTTTTTCATGAGCAAAACGATAAGCCGGGTTATGTCGTGTGTGATCATCTGTCTAGGATAACCGTTGCCGGTTACCTCAAGCAACCTACCTGAAGCTGGCGGGCCGCGTCATCGCTTCGTTTCGGTCTTGCTTCGAATGGGGTTTACATGGCCCCGGATGTTGCCACCCGGGCGGTAGTCTCTTACACTGCCTTTCCACCCTTACGCCAGTTATGAGCTGCGCGGCCAGCCGCATGGCTCATTGCTGACGCGGTACATTTCTGTTGCACTGTCCCTGGAGTCGCCTCCGCCGGACGTTATCCGGCATCCTGCCCTGTGAAGCCCGGACTTTCCTC
>JAJQAD010000063.1 GCA_021204005.1 Clostridiales bacterium | reverse complement strand
CTGATTGAGGACGGTCAGACAGGGCTTTCTCTGCGGGAACTTTTGTCGAAGAAAGTGTTCTGGATATTATTGCTTATGATGATCTGCGCAGGAGCCAGTGAGCAGGCGGTCAGCCAGTGGGCGTCCACGCTGGCGGAAAAAGGACTGGGCGTTTCAAAAACCGTTGGAGACCTGGCCGGACCGATGGCGTTTGCAATCCTTATGGGGACATCCCGTGCAATCTACGGGAAGTTCGGACAAAAGCTGAATCTGGACAAATTTATGTCGGCAAGCTGTATTTTGTGCGTGGCTTCCTATCTGTTGATTGCGGTTGTCCCGAATCCGGTGGTGAATCTGGCGGGGTGTGCTGTCTGTGGTTTTTCGGTTGGAATCATGTGGCCGGGAAGCTTCAGCAAGGCATCGGCATCGCTGCCGCTGGGCGGTACTCTGATGTTCGCCTTTCTGGCGCTTGGAGGAGATGTCGGCTGTGCGGGCGGACCGACATTTGCCGGACTGATCGCGTCAGCATTTAACGATAACCTTCAGTTGGGGATTTTATTTGCAATCATCTTTCCGCTGGGATTATTTGTTTTAATTCAGTTTTTAAAATCGGCCAGGAAGGTGGTCAGGGCATGAATATATTACATTTGAAAGTACCGGGCGACTGGATGTCAGATTTTGTGAGAATCACTGAGCAATCGAGTAGGAGGCGACTTTTGCCTCATACTCGCCGCGCGGGGTGCGGACAAGCACAGCTGTCATATTCCTTACGCACCCCTGCGCATATAAAAAGGAGCTGCGCACTATGTTTTTGTGCGTCAGCTCCTTTTGTATGCTTAGGGGGTGCGTAAAGAATATCTTTTCTATTCTTCTGTGAAATCTTCTTTCCCTACGCCGCAGATGGGACATACCCAATCCTCCGGCAGATCTTCAAAGGCTGTGCCGGGTGCGATGCCGTTATCCGGGTCGCCGACGGCAGGGTCGTATTCATAGCCGCAGGGGCCGCAAACATATTTTTTCATGATTAACTTATCCTTTCTTTTGATTTTTAACCAAAGTAACGTTCTAACAGACCCTGGAATGCGCGTCCGTGACGGGCTTCGTCGCGAGCCATCTCATGAACGGTGTCATGGATCGCGTCGAGGTTTGCAGCTTTCGCGCGTTTTGCCAGGTCGAACTTACCGGCGGTAGCGCCGTTCTCAGCCTCGACTCTCATCTCAAGGTTTTTCTTAGTGCTGTCGGTTACAACCTCGCCGAGGAGCTCAGCAAATTTCGCAGCGTGCTCTGCCTCTTCGTAGGCTGCCTTTTCCCAGTATAAACCGATCTCAGGATAGCCCTCTCTGTGTGCCACACGGGCCATCGCCAGATACATACCAACTTCAGAGCACTCGCCCTCAAAGTTTGCTCTCAGGTCTGCAAGGATATCTTCGCTGACACCCTGCGCTACGCCAACTACATGCTCCGCTGCCCAGGTCATCTCGCCGGACTGCTCCTGGAACTTCTCCGCCGGAGCGTGGCAGATCGGACATTCTGCCGGAGCGCTATCGCCTTCATGAACATAACCACATACTGTACATACATATTTTTTCATAATCTTTTTTCCTTTCTTTCATGAATATTAATGTTATTTTTATCAGAACGGCTGTATCAACCGTTACTCGCTTTGGAACTGGCCAGGCAGTTCGGGCAGAGCCCGTAAAAAATGATATTGTGTCCCTGGACCATACCGGAAAATGTCTTTCCGGCAACTTCATCTACATAGGATATACTGTCCATATCCAGATCAATCACATCGCCGCAGCATCTGCAGAGAAAATGATTGTGCGGTGCGGCATTGCCATCGAAGCGGTCCGGGCCGTTGCCTGTGGAAATCTTCTGAATCTCACCTGACTCGGACAACAGTGCCAGATTGCGGTAAACAGTGGCAAGGCTGATGTGGGGAAATTCATCCCGGATACCCATGTAGACGGTTTCTGCTGTCGGGTGATCTGTCCGGCCTGCGAGAAATGTCTGGATACAGTCGCGCTGTTTACTGTGCTTTCTCATTTTTCCTCCTTTCAATAATAATAATGATTATTAATTTTGATATCATTATAGCACGGTTTTTCTATATGTCAACATAAATATGAGATTTTTTTTAAAAATTTATGCGTCGGTTATTTACCGGGGTGAAAATATCTGAAACGGGAGTTGTTTTGCACGTTCGTCGCCGGTTCATCCTGAGAATTGCATAAAGGATTTTTATGGAGTAATCCGAAGTATTACATCCTTTTCTCTCATTAATCATGTATTTTTGTTTATGGCCTGGCATAGATATTAGGTAGAACTGTAATGTCAGGGGTGTGCTATGTCTTTTTGCAGACGTTTTGTAACGTATTTATTTCAGTATGATAATCAGACAAAAGGGAGAAATTGCGGCTTCGCAAAGGTGGATGCCCGACAGGGACGATGCCGGATGGAGATACAGATAAAAGGCTGTGAAGACGGAAAATATGCTGTCTATCTGCTGCGGCAATCCGAGCAGGAACTCGTTGGACTGCCGATCGGAGAGATCCGGATTGGGAATGGAGCTGGGAAAAGCGTGCTTACATTTCCGACTGAGAAAATCGGAGGCTCAAGATTTGGTCTGGAGGATATGCAGGGAATGTATCTTTCGGCAGGTAAAAATAGTTTTGCGGCCAGCCAGTGGGAGGATGGAGAATTGGCATGGGGAACATTCCGGATTTATGATGGAAGAGATATGCTGGAGGTTCCGGCAGAAGAAGCGAAGGGAAAGGCAGCGGATGCCGAAAGCGATGGTATAGAGGGGGTGCTGACAGGCACATCAGATAACAAAGAGGAAAAGGAGAAGCTTACGGAAGCGGAACCGGTTGCGCAGCCTGAGATGCAGGCAACCCAGACGGCAGCAGCCATTGACATCTCTCCCTACATGACTGCATGGGAAAAACGGTGGCAGCGATTTTGCGCCCTGCACCCGTTGCTTTTCCTTTTAGATGAAGAAAAAAATATATATGCGGTGAAGATGGATTTGCGGGACGTCCGGAGT
>JAJQAD010000113.1 GCA_021204005.1 Clostridiales bacterium | reverse complement strand
GGCGCCATAGTTCGCTCCTCCCAGATACACCGCGTCAGCTCCCGCCGCGAGGACTGCTTCGCAGATGGCATACGACCCGGCAGGAGCCAGCAATTCATGTTTCATCTTCTTTTCTTTCCCTCTGTCCGCTCCATCTTCATCTGGGTCTCCACCAGTGTCTGTTTAAGCTCCGCCAGTTCATTTTCCTTCATCCGCAGATCATTTTCCAGCTGATCGATCGTATCCTGCGCCGCAATCAGCTCGTCCGCAATATTGAGCTCGATCAGGATCGGTTTTAAATCGGTGGGCAGCGCCTTGTACGCATCCGTCTCCTCCATCGTCTGAATCATATGATTGACATAGGAAGCCACCTTCTGGATATGTCCCTCATCGTCAGAGCCTCCCATCGTCAATATTTTTCCATCAATCACAACCTGTACCATATGTGTCTTAGTCATCGCAATCTCCCTGTATGTATCTTTCTGGTTTAAAAATAAATTCCTGATTCTACTGAGTCAATCCAAAATGCAGGTAAGCCTGCTCTGTCGCCACCCGCCCTTTCGGCGTGCGGTTGATAAATCCGTTTTTCACCAGGTACGGCTCGTAGACATCCTCAATGGTACCGGCGTCCTCGCCGATCGCGGCTGCCAGCGTGTCCAGACCTACTGGCCCGCCGCCGAACTTCTGTAAAATCGTCAACAGAATCATGCGGTCGTTTTTATCCAGTCCGCAGCTGTCCACTTCCAGCAGATCCAACGCAAAAGACGCCACTTCCTCTGTGATCACCCCATCGTATTTTACCTGGGCAAAATCACGGACACGCTTCAGCAGGCGATTGGCCAAACGCGGCGTCCCCCGGGAGCGTTTCGCCAGCTCATGAGCTCCCTCTGTCTCAATCTCCACATTCAGGATTTTTGCCGACTGCAGAATGATCGTCTGCAGTTCATCCACTGTATAAAATTCCAGATGCTGGATCACGCCAAAGCGATCCCGAAGCGGCGCCGTCAGCAGACCGGCACGGGTCGTCGCACCCACCAGTGTAAACTTCGGAAGATCCAGGCGAATCGACCGCGCACTGGAACCCTTTCCGATCATAATATCAATAGCATAATCCTCCATCGCCGGGTAGAGCACTTCCTCCACCTGACGGTTCAGGCGGTGAATCTCATCCACAAAAAGCAGGTCATTTTCCTGGAGGTTGCTTAAGATAGACGCCATCTCGCCGGGCTTGGCAATCGCTGGGCCGGACGTCACCTTCATGTGAACTCCCATCTCATTGGCGATAATGCCGGAGAGCGTCGTCTTTCCCAGACCGGGAGGTCCGTAAAACAGCACATGATCCAGAGCCTCACCCCTCTGCTTTGCCGCCTCAATATAGACACGAAGACTGTCCTTGATCTGCTCCTGTCCGATGTACTCATTGAGTGTCTGTGGGCGCAGGCTTGGCTCCATCTTGATATCTTCTTCTAAAATCTGTGTGGAAATCATTCGCTTTTCCATGTATTCGCTCCCTATCGCATCCGTTGTCCACTGGTAGCATCACAGGCGTGACATGTTTTTCAACGCCGTCTTAAGCACCGTCTCCACATCCGAATCATCGGAAATTTCAATGCCGGAAAGCACCCCCGCCGCTTCCGCCCCGCTGTAACCGAGCGCAACCAGCGCCTCCATCGCTTCTTTTCGGACAATCTGTGTGGTCTCCGGAATCACATCGACGACATTCTCCGCCGTCTCATATGCATCCTCCAGATGAATCTTATCTTTCAGCTCTATAATCAGTCTCTGCGCACTCTTTTTCCCGACGCCCGGCGCTTTTGAAATAGTCTTGATATCCTCACTCACCACGGCAAACCGGATCTCATTTACAGAGAGCGCCGACAAAATAGCCAATGCACCCTTCGGCCCGATGCCGGAAACTCCCAGCAGTAGCCGGAACATGGCAAGCTCATCCTGCGTGGAAAATCCGAAGAGGGAAAAGATATCCTCTCTCACATACAGATAAGTATATATTTTGACTTCCGCGCCTCTTCCCGGCAATTCCTCCAGAATACGCATCGGAACAGAAATCTGGTATCCGATCCCGTTATTTTCTACAACAATATAATCTTCCCGGACTTCCTCCAGGGTCCCCTTGATATATGCATACATAATTTTCCTGACACTTTCCGGACTTAACGTCCAAAGTCCTGCCTCCAGATTCTATCTCAAAAAAATATAACATAGACAGAGAGATTCTCCCGTATTCACAACTCTAATCCAGCAAACGTCCCTCTCTATATGAACACTCCAGATAGCTCGGATTTTCATAATAAACGCCTGTCCTAAAATTTGAGATTTCATCACTGATAAATGAAGTGAAAATATTTATCATCTCATCCACCTCTTTTCCGGGCTCCGCGATATCTTCAATCATAATTGTATACAATTTTCCTATATCCATATATCCCGGAATCGAGTATTTACAATTCGTAATCGTATCAAAATCGCCTGTCTTAATTCCGTATATCTCTACTACCTCATCTCCGACCTGCTCAAAAGTCAGGCAATGATTGACAGATGCATCTTTTAATTGCTTAAGCACTCCCTCTTTTCCAAGCGTTTTTACCACATTCCCACGCCGGTTTTTCGTTAACCGTGACACATACTCGATAAGGGAGCAAACATAAAAAAAATCATTTTTCTGTGCGTCAGTCATAAATAACCTCACTTCCCTTAAATTCCAGACAATTCAATGCCGATAATGTGTGAAAACTGATCTGATGAGTCGGATAGCGAAATTCCGCCAATGCCCAGAATTGCTTGCGGCTGATATTACCCGCAATAAAGTCATTGACATAATTCCAGATCGTATCATTCGCCATAGGTCCTTCTACAATATCATAACCGTGCGTTTTTCCGCTCCTGCACATTGCTATAAAATCCAGCCACTCATCTGACATTTTCTCAAATTTTAATACAGCAAGAGAAGCGTCCGGATTATAAATATAAGAGTTCACAACAGGAGAACCGCCGCCTCTGTTAGCCCATCTCACTGCCTGCTCCAATATACC
>JAJQAD010000054.1 GCA_021204005.1 Clostridiales bacterium | reverse complement strand
GCCCTGCTCCACCAGGCTGTCCAGCCCGTTCTCCTTTTTCTCTATAATTTCTGCAATCTGTGCCGTCTCCAGCGCGGCAATCATTTCTTCTGCCGCGGCATCCCGCTTGCCCCACTGTAGGTTTTCCCGGATCGTACCTGCAAAAAGCACTGCTTTCTGCGGCACCACGCCAATCCGTCCGCGCAGGTCGTCCAGGCTGTAATCCCGGACATCTGAGCCGTCCACCAGGACCTGCCCTTTCTCGCAATCATAAAACCGCGGGATCAGATTTACCAGAGAGGATTTGCCGGAACCCGTGCCGCCGATCACGCCCACCGTCTCCCCCGGCTTCACAGTAAAATCAATGTCTGTGAGGGATTCGTCCGCAGCGTTGGGATAGCGAAAATGAGCATGGCGGAACTCCACCGCGTATGGCGCATCCGATCTGCCTGTTTTTTCTTTTGTATTTTCTCCCCCTGCCGTGCCATTTTCACAGAATTCCCGTCCGTCTTTTTCTTTCTCCGAATCTAATTTCCGTGAATGGTTCCTTGCGCCGGTTCCATCCGTCACGGTCGGCTCCACCTCCAGCACCGCCGCAATCCGGTTGCCGCAGGCAATGGAGCGCGTTAGGTTAATGATCATATTGGCAAGCTTCACCATCTCCGTCAGAATCTGCGCCATATAGTTGTACAGAGCGACAACCGCACCCTGGGTCAGGAGCCCCATATCTACCCGGATTGCCCCCACCCAGATCAGGGCGATGATTGCCGCATTGACAATGACATACGTCAGCGGGTTTAAAAGAGCGGAAATACGCCCGACAAACTTCTGCATATCCGTCAGATCCTGATTCTTCTGTGAAAATTCCCGTATCTGCTCCTCTTCCTTGCAGAACGCCCGAAGCACGCGGACGCCGGTAAGATTCTCCCTGGTCAGCAGCATCACGCCATCCAGACGGCTCTGCACCTTCCGATACAGAGGAATACTGGCAAACATGAAACCAAACACGACCAGCGCCAGCGCCGGAATATCCACCGCAAAAACCAGCGCGGCTTTGGAATCCACAGTAAACGCCATAATCATGGCGCCGACGATCACAAAAGGAGACCGCAGCAAAAGCCGCAGCGTCAGATTCAGTCCCGACTGCACCTGGTTCATATCGCTGGTCATCCGCGTGATCAGCGTCGAGGTACCCTGTGTGTCCAATTCCGCGTAGGAAAGCTTCTGAATATGGGAAAAAAGCACCTGGCGCAGCTTTTTTACAAAGCCCACTGCAGCTTTCGCCGCAAAAAACTGCGCCGTAATGGAAAAAGCCAGACCGACCGCACCCAGCAAAACCAGGATTCCCACCATCCGCAGAATATAACCCGAATCTCCTCCGGCGATTCCCACATCAATAATGGCGGCGACCACCAGCGGGACAAAAAGCTCCAGCGTCGCCTCCAGCAGTTTAAACAAAGGCGCCAGAATTGTCTCCTTTTTATATCCTTTCAGATAAACCAGCAACTTTTTCATAGATACTCCCTGTAATCCAATGCATTGAAAATTCGATTGTCCTGTGTTGATACGCGACATTTACAGCAAAATTCAAATACGATTTTATGCGGCGCTCACATTCGAATGATATTTAGTATACCCTCTGCCGCACAGAAAAAACCCTGCCGCACTCATTCACCACAGAATCGATGCTGCAGGGTTTTACTCGTTCATCCGCTCAATCCTCTCACTCTATTTGTACATCTCACGCCAGTCCAGATCGCCGCGATCCAGAGCCAGCACCATAATCTCCGCTGTTGCCAGGTTCGTAGCCAGCGGTATATTGTGCAGGTCACACTGCTTCTGTATATTCGCGATCGCGATATCATGAGAATTCGTCGACATCGGGTCATTTAAGAAAATGACAAGGTCAATGATATTGCTCTCGATATCCGCAGTCAGCTGCTGCACGCCGCCAAGCGGGCCGGGCAGATACTTCCGGACAGTCATATTCGTGACTTCCTCAATCAGCCTTCCCGTCGTTCCTGTCGCATATAGTGTATTTCTGTCAAGTATCCCGCGGTACGCGATACAAAAATTCTGCATGAGTTTCTTTTTTGATTCATGTGCAATCAGTCCGATATTCATGTGCGCCCCTCCCCAAAGCCGTATGCTTACGTGTCATACTCCAAGAGACCTGTACGTTGACTATTCCTCACACGGCACTCCCGAAATAACCTGCCAAATTCATATTAACGTAATTTTTCAGTCAGCGCAAGTGAAAATATACAAAAAGCACATTTTTTTCCATGCATATATTACAAATCTTCACAAAAGGCACCATGTTCATACCTTTTCAATAGATATTTCCTGCCGCACACAACGAAGGGCACTCTTTCCGGACAACCCAAACGGATTCTATCGGTCCCACTTGTCACAGAGCGCATTGATCTGATCCGCAAACTTCGCCAGATCTTTATTGCTCCCTTCCTTATTCTTGTGGATGACAGCCAGCAGGCGCTGTCCGGCGGTCAGCAGACGGTCAAATACGGAGGAGACGCCTTTCTTCTTCGCCGCAGTCTTCTTTTCCGCGCGTTTTCTGCTGCCCAGTACCACACAGGCATTCTGCACCAGGTCATAGGAATCCCCACTGTAAGGCGCGATTGCCGGCGCGCCGGTCGCCTCCGTCAGGTGAGTCGCAAACTCATCCGTCACAGCGTCCTCCCCGTGCACCACAAAAATCTGCTTCGGCTTCTCCGGCATTCCCTGTACCCAGGCGGTCAGGTGCTCCCGGTCCGCGTGGCCGCTGATGCCCGGCAGATTTAAGATCTGCGCGCGCACCTGCACGGTCTCACCGAACAGCTTTACTTCCGTCGCTCCGTTTAACAGACTGTGTCCCAGGGTTCCCGGCACCTGATAGCCGACAAAGACAATCGTGCACTCCTCCCGCCAGAGATTGTGCTTTAAATGATGGCGGATCCGCCCCGCCTCGCACATGCCGGACGCGGAAATAATCACCTTCGGCTTTTTGTCAAAGTTGATCGCCTTGGAATCCTCGCTTGTCACGGATTTGACCAGACCCGGAA
>JAJQAD010000086.1 GCA_021204005.1 Clostridiales bacterium | reverse complement strand
AAAAAATAAAAAGCAAAAAAACATTTTTTGTGTCTACTTTTCTTGACTGGTACATTATGATTGTAAAAAAAGGGATTTTCGTGCAAATATTTTGATATAAAAATCTAAAATTCGTGCAAAATAATAAGCAAAGAATGCAAAATTTCGTGATCAAATGTGATTTAAAAATTGCAAATTTCGGTATATTGCGATATACTACATATAATATATCGAGAGGGGATGTGATGTCATGGTTTTTCGGCGCAAGATATATGATAAACTAAAGAAGTGGAAAGAGTTGTCCGATGGAAAATCCGCGATTATGCTGGAAGGGGCCAGGCGTGTCGGGAAGAGCACCATCATAGAAGAGTTTGCAAAAAATGAATATGATGATTATCTTATATTGGATTTTGCAAATGAGAGCAGGGATGTAAAGCGCAATTTCGAAGAAAATATAGGTGATCTGACTACGTTTTTTCGAAATTTATTTTTATTAAAGAAAAAAGACCTTCCGCGGCGTAAGTCGGTCATTATTTTTGATGAAGTACAGATGTTTCCGCTGGCCCGGCAGGCGATCAAATATCTGGTTGCGGATGGGAGATATGATTATATTCAGTCGGGTTCGCTGATTTCGATCAAACAAAATACGCGTAATATTCTGATTCCGTCCGAAGAGCATCGTCTGAAGATGTATCCCATGGATTTTGAAGAATTTTTGTGGGCGAATGGAAATGCGGTTGCTGCTCCGATGATAAGGGAGGCTTTTGAGCGCAGACAGCCGATGGGAGATGCAGCTCACAGAGAGATGATGAAACTTTTTCGGACTTATATGGCAGTAGGCGGCATGCCGCAGGCGGTGGATGCTTTTGTATCCGGCATGACCTATGAGCAGATTGATTTTATTAAATGCAATATTCTAAGTATGTATGAGGAAGACCTGAAAAAGTATGATACAGACAATCATGACAGAGCTTCTGTGATTTTCCAGACGATTCCAGAACAGTTGGAGAATCATAATTCTCACTTTAAATTTTCGCTGGTAGATAAAAGTGCGCGGTATCGTGATTATGTGGATGCGGTCAGCTATATTGCGGAATCAATGATCGGAAATGAATGCATTAATGTGACAAAGCCGGAAGTTGGATTGGAAGCATTTGCGGACAGGAGCAATTTTAAACTTTACCTGGGCGATACCGGCTTGTTGATCTCGCAGATTATGAAGAATGCGGAGGATACCGGAACGGATCTGTACAAATCTTTGATTTTTGATCGGTTGGGTGTGGATCAGGGGATGATTATGGAGAACATTGTTGCACAGATGCTCTGCGCGAATGGATATCGGTTATATTTTCATGAGTTTTTTTATAAAGAAAAAGAAAATAATCTGGAAAAGAAGTATGAGATTGATTTTTTGCTTGTAAAGAATCGAAAAATATGCCCGCTCGAGGTGAAGTCTTCCGGATATAAGGCGCACAAATCATTTGATAATTTTATCAGGAAATATCAGGCGAAAGTGCAGGAACGATATATTATCTATACCAAAGATCTGAAGCGGGAGGGAGATATCGTGTATATTCCGCTGTACATGACATGTTGTCTGTAGAAAGACGCTTGCTAAAGTTTGGCTTCAACAGATGATCAAAGCTAAGAATCATTATTTTTGGAATAATAAACATGCGGTATCTTGTAATTTATGATATTCATGGTAGAATTATAGGGAGAGACTGTGAGGATATGGTATGCGGAAGGAGTGATGAAAAATGGCGATGATTCCTTTGCCCTATGGCATTGACCTTTTTGAGCAGGTGCGGCGAGACCATTGTTACTATGTTGATAAGACGCGGCTGATCAGCGAGATGATGGATGTTCCGTTTAAAGTAAATCTGATCACGCGCCCCCGTCGCTTCGGAAAAACTCTGGCGATGAGCATGCTTGCAAGTTTCTTTGACATCCGCAAAGACAGCCGGGAGCTTTTTGAGGGGCTGGAGATTTCGGAGAATAAGGAACTTTGTGCGCAATGGATGAACCAGTGGCCGGTTCTGTTTGTGACGTTAAAAGATGTGAACGGGCGTGATTTTCCTGATGCGTATGAAATGCTGCATCAGGTTCTTGCAAATCTCTGTAAGGAACATAGATATTTAAAAACAAGTGACAGGGTTGATCCGGAAGACAAGACGGCTTTTTCAAGGCTGCATGCCCGCAAAGGAGAGCTTGCCGATGTAAAAAACGCGATCAGTCTTCTGCTCCGCATGATGCATGATCATTACGGAAAAGAAGTGATTTTGATTGTAGATGAATACGACGTTCCTCTCGCGAAAGCGAGTGATAACGATTACTACGATGAAATGCTGAATGTGATCCGTACATTGATTGGGATGTCCTGGAAATCCAACCCGAACCTCAAATTTGCTGTAGTGACAGGCTGTCTCAGAGTGGCGAAGGAGAGTATTTTTACCGGTGCGAATAATTTTGTCTCCAACTCTATTTCGGACACGAGTTATCAGGATTGTTTTGGGTTTACGGAAGCGGAAGTGAAGCAGATCTTAAGGGACGCTGATTTATCGGAAGCTTTGCCGGAAATGAAGCGGTGGTATGACGGCTATCGTTTCGGAGAGATGGAAATTTACTGTCCGTGGGATGTTTTACTTCATGTGCGGGCGCTATGTTTGAAATCGAAAGCTGTACCCGGCAACCATTGGCTGGATACGAGTCATAATAATATTATCCGCAGATTTATAGAACTTCCGGATATGTTTGTAAATGATAAATTTGAAACTTTGCTTTCGGGAGGCGTAATCCAGGAGCGGATTCGCGAGGACCTGACATATGATATCGCTCACTCGTCGGAAGACAATCTGTGGAGTATCCTGTATCTGACCGGATACCTGACCCAGGTTCTGCCGGAAGAGCTGCCGGAGGGCATGACTCCCCAGGAAGGGAAAACCTCTCTCCGCATTCCGAATGAGGAAGTAAAATCTGTATTCAAAGATACGGTGCAATCTTGGTTTGAGTCCTCGATCAAGGCCAGAGACCGGAGCGGCCTCTTCGATGAATGGTGGACCGGAGAGGACGCTAAGCTGACGGAAGATGTCTCAGATATCCTTTTTGACACGATCAGTTATTATGACTACAAAGAAGACTTTTACCATGCGTTTCTTGCCGGGATGTTCTCCGGTGCAGGCTATGACGTGAGGTCGAATTCGGAGCAGGGGAAAGGCAGGGCTGATATTGTGATCCGGGAGCGCCGCCACAGGCGCGCCATTGTTATCGAAGTGAAGTGGCCGGGGAAAAAGAAAAGCTCCACTCTGGAGAGTGAATGCCGGGAAGCGCTGAATCAGATTGAGAGGATGCAGTATGCAAAAAATCTCCGGATAGAAGGATATCGGACGGTTTTGTGCTATGGAGCTGCTTTTTTGGGAAAGGATTGTCTGATCAGGTTAGCCGTGGACAATGAAAGGCAGTGATCTTCATGGAACAGCGCAAAAAGAGCGGTGCAGATTCGAAGAACCGATGGCAATGTTGGAGTCCTGACGGATTTTTGAAAATAAAGAAGCAGTGTGATGTTTGGTTGAAACTGATATCGGTAAAAGCAACTGAGGAGATTTTGCGATGGAACTGACACTGGATACATGCCTGTATTTTATCAGCGATCTGAATCCGAAAATTATCCGTAAAACAAAGAATGACAAAGTTTTTGTCGGCGTGAAGCAGTTCTTTGCCGGCATGGAGAGGGAGAATCAGATTCCGACTGACCTGTGCGAGGAGAAGGTGAAAAAAGAGCAGGGGGAAGCGGCTTATCTGTACATTGCCGGATGGAAGGAACTCTGGGATAACCGGGAGGTGCTGACGGCAGAGATGACCATATTTGCGGTTCAGGATCTGGACAAGAAAGATATGGAATTGTGGGAGGGAGAGTCTGGTTCGCTGCCGTGTACGCTGATGTTGGTGGAGGGAGATTATCCGGTTCCCTATCTGGTCAACCGGATGGTCGATGTTTTCAGCCGCCTGGTAAATTGGGATAAGATGATGCATGTCTCTGCACTGGAGGGGAAATCGGTTCAGGAGCTGATAGATCTGAGTGCGAGCCTGCTGAGGTTTCCGGTGATGATTTACAATCCTGCTTTTGATGTGATCGCCGCCACCAAAAATGTGGTCGGAGAATATGATTACTTTAAGCATACGTTGGAAAAAGGATATACGGACTCTACTGTTATGTCTATAGTTCAAAAAAACCATATCTTTGATCAGCTGGAAAATGAGGAACCGCTTATCGCTCCGGCTGCGGGGGATGAGACGAGCAGAAATGTGTACCTGCGGTTTTCGAATGGGCAGGTCTTGCTTGGGTATGCCTGTGTTTTTCATGTATGCGGCAATCAGAGTGATCCGGAACAGGGATATCTGGATCTGTTTCGGATGTTTGCAGAAAACATTAATTTTTGCCTGAAGCGCGATTATGAACAGTCGCGTTATGGGCAAATGATGTATGAGACTTTTTTATTAAACCTCATGAATCCGGGTGCCGTCTCGGAGGATCGTTTGCGGGAGCAGGCTCAAAACATCGGGGATGTACAGTTGACCGGGCGGTTTGTGCTTGGGGTGATTGCGCTTGATGATCCGGAAAAAATACCGCTGCATTTTCTGACACGTTTGCTGGATCGGGAGATGTGGGATGTAAAGCCGTTTCTTTATGAAGGTCAGATCTGCCTTTTCAAGACGTTAGATACGGAGGGAAATGCGGATGAGTTCATTCAGCCCTGGGAAATGAAAAATATCGATGAGCTGTTGGGCGATTATCGTTTTTCCATGGGAGTCAGCAATGTCTTTTTCCGGATTCAGGATTTACCATTCGCTTTTGTTCAGGCAAAAGCGGCAATCCGGTTTAAAAAATCGCAGACCAGGTATACGCTTTACGGTGATATCTATTATGATCATTTGTTTTCTGCTTTTGAGCAGGAAATGCCGGTTTCCTGTCTTAGACCGGAGTTTTATCTGAAGATGAAAGACTATGATAAAGAACACCAGACAGAGTATTGCCGGATTATTCTGACTTATCTGGAGTGCGACTGCAATGCCACGCACGCGGCGGAGCGTCTGTTTATCCACCGGAATACCGTGCGGAACGCAGTGCGGTTTGTGGAGGAACACTGGGGGATTCGGGTAGCGGATACGGAGATTAAGAAAAAAATGGTGATATCGGATCTGATTGATAAGTATCTGGGTTAATCTGTTTTCTTAGAGCAGTCTTCTTTCAGATGTTCGGCAAACAGGGGAATCATAGGATTGTCATTGTTTTTTCTCCATACCAGTTCCAGATACAGAGGATCAATGCCATCCAGATCAATGATGTTCAGATCGGGAAACTGGTCAGTGGCGGCGAAGCGTGAAAGGAGGGAAACGCCTGCATCTGAGTGAATCAGCATCAGGATAGTTTCTACCTGGTCATATTCTGTGTAAGAATGGTTGGAGAAACCACTATTTTTCATTAACCTTTTTGTATAGGTATGCGGAATCGCAGAATCCTTTTTCAATAACATTAAAAAATTGTCATTTTTAAAATCTTCTATCATAGCATGTTTTTTTCCTGCCATAGGATGTCGTTCAGAGACAACCATAGCAGGATAATCTTTGTCTAAGACTAGATGGTTATATTTGGAATCCTGCATCTCTCCCATACGCAGACGCAGTCCGATATCAATCTCCTTGTAATCCAATGCCGGGAGAATATCGTCCCAGTTATATCGTTTCAGGTTAACACTGAAATCCGGTATTTGTAAAATCATTTCATTTATAATGGACGGAATATGGAAAGCGGGACGAATTCCCATAAAACCTATATTCAGTTTTGGAACTCTGCCTTGCGCTGCTGATCGCACTTTTTGATAAAGCTCGTTTTCGCGTGAGAAAAACAGGCGAATTTCATCGTAAAGAACCTGACCGGCATCTGTCAGGATTAGATCGCGGTTTGTTCGGATGAACAGGGTAACACCGAAGTCTGCTTCCAGTTCTTTCATATGGCGACTGACTGCCGACTGACTGATATAAAGGTGTTCTGCTGCTTTTGAAAAATTTAAGGTCTGGGCTACGGTATAAAAATAGTTCAGTTTATTATAGTTCATGGAAAAGTTCCTTTGGCATTTGTTTGACACTATGTTTTAAATAATGTGGCATAGTTGCTCTGGTTCAACAAAAATGCATATCTGATTATGATTTTATTCTGATTCTTTCTTTTGTCAATGCATGTTAATATAAAAATTGAAAATACGGTATTTTCTATAAAAACGATAATAGAGAATGCGGATGTGATTGCAATGAACAACTGCAGATATCTGTTAAAAAGAAGGAGGAGGAAAAATGCTGAAGGAACTCAAAGTAGATATGACAAAATGTGTACACTGTAAAACATGTCTGGATGTCTGCTTTAAAAATGTAATTGAATGGGATGAAGAAAAACAGATTCCTTATGGAAAATATCCATTGGATTGTCAGATTTGCTGCATATGTGAAGCGACTTGCCCGGCAAAAGCAATAGAGGTCATTCCTGATTGGGATGCAAAATATTATCCCAGATATGTTTCAACGTTAAGGGAGGTGAATGTGAAATGAAAGATTTGAGAGATATGGGAATTGTTCATGAGTCACAGATTTTGATTATTGGCGGAGCCTGTTCTGGTCTGACTGCAGCACTCACAGCAAAAGAAGCAGATCAGAGTCTGGATGTGCTGGTAACGGATATGGCCTGTGCGAGTAAAGGCTGGGCCGGGAAAGCGGCGAGAACAGCCGGGCTGATCAGTTTTGTTGGTGAGGGGAAAGATCCCGAAGAGTTTGTACAATATAATTTGAAAGAAATCGGTTTTTACCTGAATGATCAGCATCTGCTTCGGGATATGGCATACAACAGCAGAAAGATTGTGGAGCATCTGGAAACCTGGGGCGTCTCCATTGAGCGTGAAGAAAACGGCCATTTTGCAGTTGCGCAGTGGCCATTCCCGTGGGTTACCGGAGGAATTGATCCGGATATGTGTAAGCACATGGCAAAGAAAGCACATGAGTATGGTGTCCGTTTTGAAGATTATATCGAAATCGTAGAGTTGCTTAAAGATGGCGAGCGTGTGATAGGAGCCTGCGGTTTTCATGTGACGGACGGCAGTTTTCATATTTTCCTTGCAGATGTGACGATCCTTGCCTGTGGTACGCAGAATTATGACATTACTCCAATCTGGTGCGGAACAGGCGTTTCCCAGTCGCTTGCATACAAAGCAGGTGCGGAGTTCAGAAACTGTGAATTTTGCGGCATGGGTGATTTTGCCAGGATTGATGAACAGGGACATATGTTTTATGGTATGCATGGCGGCGCGCATATTGGCCATGATCATCTGTATTATAATGATGAAAACGTATCTCAGAAATGGTGCCCCGGTTTTCACTCTTCCATGGATCCTAATGCAGCAAACGCGTGGTATCAGGAATATAAGCAGGGACATTGGCCAATCAAAATCAATATGGATAAGTTCAACGAACAGGGCGGCGGAGGAGAATTTTTTCATTATCATCCGGAGGCTTTCCGCAGATATATGCGCCATCATGCAGTGGGTGGATATCCGTTCGATCACCAGGTTTTTGACGTTGTTCCAGGTGTGATTTCAGAGTTGGGCGCGATTCGGGTAGGCCATGGTATGGAGACAACGGTGCCTTGCCTTCTTGCAATTGGAGATTGTTCCGGATCCGGCAGTGCAAGAGCCGGCGCTGTTCCGGCTCCGCCGGCGAAAATTCATGGAACCGGATTGTTGAATGCTGTTTATATGGGTACGCGCGGTGGTGAGTCCGCTGCGGCTTTGGTACATACATTATCTAAACTTCCTTTGGAAAAGAATGTGGATGAGAGTACGCTCAAGCGGATAAAAGAGGCAACATTTGCACCATTAGAGAGAGAAAGCGGTATTTCTCCGCGAGATATTATTCATGAGGTTCAGGAAGCAATGGCACCATGCGATTACGTATTTGTGAAGTCCGAAGGGCGTATGCAGGAAGCTTTGGATATTGTGACAGATGCCGCATCTAAACTGGATCAGATGAAAGTATATAATTATCATGATCTGGTAAAATGTATTGAAGCGGAGGCAATGACATTAGGCGGTGAATTGTTCTATCGCACCTCTATGATGAGAAAGGAATCCAGAGGTTTCCGCCTCCGGGAAGATTATAGCGAGATGGATGACCAGAACTGGATGAAATGGATTATTGTGAAGAAGGGCAGCGATGGAGAAATGGTTTTCCGCACGGAAGATGTGCCTTTGGAGCAATATGATTACAAGCCGGAAAAAGATAGAAAGTAATATGGTTGATGAAGATAGCCGGGGATGACCCTCGGCTGTCTTTATGTGGTGTGAGGTTGTGCAAAGTGCACTTTTGAAAGAAGGATTTTTAATTCTTTCGGGCATTTTTGTCGGAGAAATAGAAAGCCTTATTTGGTAAAGTATGATAACAAAGAACAAATCGAAACAGTATCAGATTAGGAGGAGGAGAAGCGAATGGCAAAAGTATCTGTGGCGGATGACGCCAGCACGAAAAGCTATTACAAGTACTATGAGATGGGGATTGCCGGGCTCACCCCGGAGCAGATGCAGTTTGTTGCAAATTGCAAAGGTACGGCGGATGAGGCGCTGTCGATTCATGACAGAAAGAAACTGCAGGAGCCGGGAACATATCCGGAGAAGATGGGATATTTTCCACTGAAAGAGGGCGGCATGCTGGTGGCGGGGAATATCCCGATGCCGGGTGTGACCGCGGAAATGCTGCAGTGGTGGTTTGCGTGGCATGGCCTGGAACCGCTGCGGTATGCAATCTGGGATCCCGAGGATCACTATAATGTACAGCTGAATGAGGAAGGCAGGCGGCTGGCGCTGGATCCGAATGTACCGTTGGCAGAAAAGACATGGGGTGCGACGCACACTGTGCAGGAGTCCATCGGAGGACCGCCGGATGAGATTGTCATCATGTTTACGGAGCCGGCAAAGCTTGGATTTGACAACGCGAAGATCGGCACGGAGGGATGCGAGTTTATGGTGGTAGCCAACGCGTTGATGGGTGAGATGAAGGTACCGGTTGTGATGGTCGAGGTGGCCAAAAAGATTGATGGCGTTATGACATTCCAGGCAAGATTCTGGGTGGGATATCATATCATCGACGGAGAGGCAAAATATCTGCTCCCGCCGGAGGTAAAGCTCCCGGAGGAAGTTGCTCAGGGGTTGATCGGTCACAACATCAAGGAATTTTCCAATCTTGCAAAGATTCTTCCGCAGGTGTACGCGGAGGAAAGCGGAAAACCGATGCTGTGATGCAGAAACCAGGCACATATAGATGTGCAGTCACAAAGGAGCAGACGGTAAAGTGCGTAAGTGAGATTGCGCGGATGTGAAGGTAAGGCTGGATGCACTGCAGAGCGTTCAATCGCGTAGATATTTCTTCGCGGAACGCATGATAGCAAACAGAAAATCGTTCAGTGTAACGATTCACGATAAACTTTTAAAAAGGAGGAACTGGAATGAACAAAACGATGGAGGTAGACGTTGCGGTCATGGGCAGCGGCGTCGCCGGAATGGGGGCAGCGTACAAGCTTGCCAAAGCGGGTGGTTTAAAGATTGCTGTGTTTGAGAAGTATCCGGCACAGGGCGGTGCAGTTTCCAACTGTCCCATGTGCTTCTGTGCCACGCCTGACACACCGGAGGCGCAGAAGAGTGCTTATGAGGTATTGGGGAAGTTTTCTAACTATACGGCCAACATGGGTCTGGTGAGCAAGGCGATCAAATATTCATCGGAGCTTCCGGACCTGATCTTAAACCAGCTTAAGATTGAGGCACCGTTGGTGGTTAATCGTCCGCCGGAAGAATACGGGACACAGCGCGGATATACAATGGGTCACGCGAATGGGCTGGATGTGGGAGACATTTACTTTGTAAATGGACGAGGCCAGGGTCACGCGTTTGCGCTGGTGCTGCTACGGCTCCGTTTTATGCTGGAGAAAATGGGTGTGGAATTTTATTTTTCTACTCCAATCAAAAAGATTATCAGGAACGCTGAGACAGGAAAAGTGACTGGCACCGTCGCTTATGACAAAGAAGGAAACCAGATTGACATCAAGTGCAAGGCTCTTGTAGTGGCTTCCGGCGGTATCAGCGGTAATATTGAGATGATGAAAGAGGAAGGGATCCTCAACACTAAATATGAGGATGCTTATAAGGACGGCGGACAGGTGATGATCACGTTCCCTGACAGCTGTCAGGATGGCGATGGACAGAAGGCCGTCTGGGAGATCGGCGGCAGGAAAACGGGATTTGCTATCAGTGCTGACCCGGAGGTTCCGAACCCGGGTGTGCGTGTCGGTCCGAATACGCCGTGGTTGAATGCGAACCAGATAAAAATCATCACGGAACAGCCATACCTGCGGGTGAACGAACTGGGTAATCGATTTATTAATGAAGAAATGTCCAATAATCATACGGCAATTTCCAGTTCTCTGATGTTGAACTGCCCCAATATGGCCTGTTATATGATTTTTGATGAGGATACGGCAAAGGCGCTGGGCGAGAAGGTTGAAGATGGATACGTTTATTTTATCTTCAAGGGTGTGTCTGTTCAGAATATCCGCGGGCAGATGGATGAGGCGATAGCGAAAGGCAATAAGCATATGTGCCACTTTGACACAATCCATGAAGTATGTGAGTACATGGGCATCAATGAGACCGGATTGAAAAAGACGTTGGCGAAGTACAATAAGGCAGCGGAAACCGGAATTGATGAGGAATTTAAAACTAACCCGAAATATATTAAGCCGGTGCGTGAGGAGAGCGGACATATATATTGCTTCCGCATTCTGACCGGCGGCTATGACACCATGGGCGGTCTTGCAATTGATGAGAACGCAAATGTGGTGGATAAAAACAATCTGCCGATCGAAGGGCTCTATGCGGGTGGTGACATGGCTACGGCAAGCCTGTACGGGAATCCTCCGGTAAATGCAGGAGGAACCGTGTTTGGCTCTATGACAACCGGCATGATTGCGGGCGACAGCGCGGCAGCTTATGTGAAAGGAGAGTGCTGATAATGAAAATAGAACTGGCTGATTACTGTATTCGCTGCGGACTTTGTGAGGATCTTTATCCGGATTTGTTTAAGAGAAATTATGAAGACCACTGCATGGATATTTTGTATGATGAGATTCCGGAAGAACTGGAGGAGCGCGCAAAAAAGGCGGCGGAGGACTGTGCCGTGGCGGCGATCCGGCTGAAATAGAGTTTTAGAAATTTTTAGGAAGCATTTCCTATAGTAATCGCTATTTGAGAGAGCAATGGCTGAGAAAAGCCATTGCTCTCTCGTTATATGCGCGGTACGTAAGGAATATAACAGCTGATCTGTAAAAAAATTATTCCGACATCCACTTTCTTGCAAACGCCTTTGCTTTTTCCAGATCTTCGGCGTTGGGATGTCCTGCGGCGATAATCTTAAAACTTCCTTTGCAGAGGAATGTCTCCGTCTCCGCCAGCATACCCTTATCCATCAATGCCTTGCGCATTTTCTTGCACGGGTCGCCGATGGCGGCATCTCCGAAGAGGATGATCTTCCCTACATGCCTCCGATCCAGGCGTGTGATAAAACCAAGGATGCTGGGGTCGAGCTTACTCGCATAGATGGCGCCGCCTAAGAATAAGGTGTCTGTATAGCCGCGGATCCGCTCTGAGGTGGGAACCGCTTCGCAGCCGAGCTCTTCTGCCATGGCCTCCGCGATTTGTTTTGTATGTCCCGTCCGGGAGAAATAGCGGACGCCGTATTTGTATTTGGTTTTGATTCCTTCCATAATAAAGATGCCTCCTTTTGGAGCCGCCGCGGGGTGATGAATTGTTTTGCTGCGGCGGGGTTATGTGTATAAAAGAGTATACCCTTTTTTTATAAAAAAATATAGATATAAAAAACAAAACCGGCAGATATTTCATCTGCCGGTTTCAGTACGCCATCAGGGGCTCGAACCCTGGACAAATAGATTAAGAGTCTACTGCTCTACCAACTGAGCTAATGGCGCACGCTTTCACAACGCAAAAACGATTATATCTCACATCAGAATAAAATGCAAGACTAAATTTTTATTTTTTTCCTGCAGGTTCGGGATTTGGCAAAAATTACAAGAATTTATGCCAAAATCATATATTATATAAAATATTAAATATATTTTTGTGCAAAAAAGTCGTGACTAATCCGGTAAAGTGTAGTATTATATCAATAGTGACGAAACGGCACGATAATATTTTGTATCACAGGAGAATTTTATGTTTGATGCATTGAGGTCTCTGATCGGAGATCATGTGAATTTTGTCTTCGTGGGCGAGGCCGGCAGCGGAAAGAGCGAGGTGTCGCTGAACTTTGCAAAGTATTTGGTGGAGCTGGGAGACAAGCCGGTTCACTATTTTGATATGGATATGACGAAGCCTCTGTTCCGTTCCAGGGATGTGGTGGCGGAGATTGAGGCGCTGGGCATTACGTTTCACTATGAGGAACAGTTTATGGATGCGCCGGTGCAGGTCGGCGGAGTGAACCGTCTGCTGCGCGACCCGGAGTGTTGTGTGATTCTTGATATCGGCGGGGATTATATCGGTGCCCGCTCCATCGGAGGGTATGCTCCTCAGATTAACAAGGATCAGACAATCGTCTATTATGTGCTGAATGCCTACCGGCCCTGGTCCAATGATATTGATCATATTGACGGGACGCTTGGCAAGATCCTGGGTGTGTCCCACATTGAGCTCGGCAAGCTGCATATGGTAAATAATCCGAACAATGGTCTGACGACCACGGAACAGGAGTTTGTGGAGGGCAGCCGCAAGATGTCGGAGATGGTGACGCCGTATATCGCCGTGGATTTTGCCTGTGTGCGGGAGGAACTGTACGAGGCGGTGAAGGATCAGTCGGATGTCCCGGTGATGCCGGTGCATCTGTACCTGACGTACGAGTGGCTGAAGTTTGAGCCGATCAGCCCTGGCGGGCCGCCGTTGCCAGGCAAGGGGTGAGGATGGCTGCTGCGAAGTTCTGAAATGACGGATATTGACAGATCCGGATTGCGCAGAAAACAGGATGACGAGTAGGATTCAAACATGCAGGAAGCAGGATAGGATGTAAAATCCGGATTGTGTGATATTTATTTTCTTTGTGCTTAACATCGCCTGGGTGATAGGCAGACGGTGTTTCGTAAATAAAAACCAGTCTTTATTGAGAGGAGGATTTAACTAAAATGGCAAAAATAGTAGTTAGATCAGAACGCTGTAAGAGTTGTGGTTACTGCATCAAGTTTTGCCCCAAGGGTGTATTGGCGATTGGGACAAAGGTTAACTCTAAGGGTTACGAGTATGTGGAACCGGTAAACATGGATGCTTGTATCGCCTGTTGCATGTGCGGACGTATCTGTCCTGACGGCGCGATAGAGATCTACAAATAAGGAGGTTGAAAGATTATGGCAAGAGTATTGATGAAGGGCTGCGAGGCGATCGCTGAGGCAGCAGTAAGAGCCGGCTGTAGATTTTTCGCCGGATATCCTATCACACCGCAGAACGAGATTCCTGAGTATTTCGCACGGAGACTTCCGGAAGTCGGCGGATCGTTCGTTCAGGGCGAGTCCGAGGTGGCGTCCGTGAATATGGTTTACGGTGCGGTATCCGCAGGTACCAGGGCGATGACATCCTCATCCAGCCCGGGAATCGCGTTAAAGAGCGAGGGTATTTCCTATTGTGCAGCGGCTCGTATGCCGTTGGTATATTGTAACGTGGCTCGTGGAGGCCCGGGTGTAGGCGCGATTCAGCCGGCACAGATGGACTACTTCCAGGCGACCAAGGCTTCCGGCAACGGCGGCTTCCGTATGATCGTTCTGGCTCCGTCCACCGTACAGGAGGCGGTTGACCTTACATATGCGGCGTTTGACTATGCGGACAGAGATATGAACCCGGTTCTGATTCTGGCGGACGGCGTGATCGGCACGATGATGGAGCCGGTAGAGCTTCCGGACATGAAGACTGACGAAGAGATCGCGGCGATCAAGGAGAGCAAGAAGAAATGGGCCTGCATCGGCCATGAGCTTGACTATGCAAACCGTTCCTGGATCCAGCCCGGTCAGTGGGATACCATGAAGATGCAGGCGTGGAACGAGGATGCGGCGCGTCTGTACGACAGCTGGAATAAAGACATCCAGGTAGAAGAGTATCTGGTAGAGGATGCTGAGCTGATCCTGACTGCTTACGGTATTTCCGGACGTATCTGCAAGTCGGTTGTGGATATCCTCCGCGCGCAGGGTTACAGAGTCGGCCTGATCCGCCCGATCACGGTCAGCCCGTTCCCGTATGCTTCTTTTGACAATATTGATTATAACATCTGCAAGGCAGTCCTTGACGTAGAGATGTCCATCCCGGCACAGTATTATGAGGATGTAGCCATCGGCGTGAAGAACCGTGCAGTGATCGAGACATGCCTGTGCTCCGGCGGTAACGTGATGAGCCGTGAGGCAGTGATCAGGTCATCCAGAAAAATTTTAGACAGATTAGGAGGGTACGTCAGTGGAATTAGTTTACTCTAGAACAAAAACAATCCAGGAAGATAAAGTATCCGGATTTTGCCCGGGCTGTATGCACAGCACAGTAATCAAACTGCTCGGCGAGGTTCTCGACGAGCTCGACATCGTAGATAAGAGCGTCCTGATCACAGGTATCGGCTGCTGCGGTCTGCATATGGACTACATTGCATATGATACCATCACTTCTCCCCACGGCCGTGCCTGTGCAGTGGCGACCGGTATGAAGAGAAGCAATCCGGACTCTATTTACATCACCTACCAGGGTGACGGCGACTTCGCCTCCATCGGTCTTGCAGAGTCTGTCTCCGCAGCGAACCGCGGCGAGAACATCACCGTTATCTTTATCAACAACGGTATCTACGGCATGACCGGCGGACAGATGGCTCCGACCACTCTGATCGGCATGAAGGCTTCCACCGCACCGAAAGGACGTATCGCGGAGGAGCACGGATATCCGATGCATATGTGCGAGATCTTAAATCAGCTGACTGCTCCGGCTTATCTGGAGAGAACCAGCTGCAACACGCCGCAGAACTGCATCAAGACGAAGAAAGCCATCAAGAAGGCCATCCAGAACCAGATCGACGGAAAAGGCTTCTCTATGGTTGAGATCGTTACAAGCTGCCCTACCAACTGGGGTCTCGAGCCGTTGGATGCACTCGATTTTATCGAGCAGAAGATGCTGCCTGAGTACCCGCTTGGCGTAGTGAGAGATAAATAAATAAGGAGGAGAAGTTTTATGGAAACAAATTTATGTGTTGCCGGATTTGGCGGACAGGGAGTTATGACTCTTGGAAAATTCCTTGCGACCGCAACCTGTGATTCCACAGATAAAAATGTTACGTTCTTCCCGTCCTACGGCGCTGAGCAGCGCGGCGGTACCGCAAACTGCTTCGTCGTTATCTCTGACGGGATGGTTGGCGCGCCTCTCGGCGACGTGATGGACGACCTGATCGTGATGAACGGACCTTCCCTTGCGAAGTTCCTGCCGACCTTAAAGCAGGGCGGAAACCTCTTCATCAACAGCTCCATCGTGGATGAGGCTGAGGTCAAGAGAGACGACGTGAAGATCATCAAGGCTCCGGTTACGGAGATGGCGTATGAGCTTGGCAATGCCAAGGTTCTGAATGTTATCATGCTTGGCGTGTATGTCGGCTATACCGAGGTTGTTTCTCCGGATGTTGTATGGGGGACCATTGAGCATAAGCTGGCGAAGAAAGCGAAGCTGCTTCCGCTGAATAAGCAGGCATTTGAGAAAGGCCTGGAGATCGGACGTTCTTATAAGTAGGAAGCTGTTAAACCAGAAGCAGATTCTTCTACTCATTCGCAAATGGGTGTGTTTGCTTTCGAGCGTGCTATTTGAAAAGGGTATATGAAAACGGATGAAAAAGTCCCCGCATCGATTACGGTGCGGGGGTTTTTGCCAGAGGAAATAGGAAAGACAGTGTAGTTGTAGAGTATAAAAGTGTTGATCCTGTGATGCAGGTACAGTTCCGAGGATTGTTTTAAGCACGGCGATTCAATTTTAACTTGACATCAAAGGTTAAAAAGTTAAAATCATAGAAAGATAGGCGGGACAGCTTATCGGAAAAAATATTTCGTTAAGGAAACGAATCCATGAAATTAACTTATAACCATACGATAACTGCCTGTTTTATCGGATATATAGTACAGGCAATCGTCAATAACTTTGTCCCATTATTATTCCTGACCTTTCAGGATACTTATGGGATTTCTTTATCCGAAATAACATTTCTGGTGACTCTGAATTTTGGGATTCAGCTTCTGGTAGATTTTCTGTCCACTTTTTTTGTGGATAAAATCGGGTACAGGACAGCCGTATGCATGGCGCATCTGTGTGTGGCGGCAGGGTTTGTTCTTCTGACTGTTTTGCCGGAAACTTTTTCGGATCCTTATGTGGGAATTTTGGTTGCAGTCGTTGTCTATGCGGTTGGCGGCGGTTTACTGGAGGTTGTGGTAAGTCCGCTTGTGGAGGCGTGCCCAACCGATCATAAGGAATCTGCCATGAGCCTCCTGCATTCTTTCTATTGCTGGGGGCATGTGGGTGTCGTCCTGATTTCTACGATATTTTTTGCGGCAGTGGGAATCAGCCACTGGAAGATGCTTACGATTCTCTGGATTGTCATAGCACTTGGAAATATGCTGTTTTTTACGCAGACACCGATAGCTTCTCTGATTGAGGACTGTCAGACAG
>JAJQAD010000131.1 GCA_021204005.1 Clostridiales bacterium | reverse complement strand
CGCGGGGTGGAGCAGTCTGGAAGCTCGTCGGGCTCATAACCCGAAGGTCGTAGGTTCAAATCCTACTCCCGCAACTCAATGCCCAGTTAGCTCAGTTGGTAGAGCAGAGGACTGAAAATCCTCGTGTCTCTGGTTCGATTCCGGAACTGGGCATTCTTTATACCATCGCATTTTGCAATTATTATTGTAACGGTCATGGACTTATCAGTAGAAATATAATATATGGGTGTATAGCTCAGTTGGTAGAGCACCTGACTTTTAATCAGGTTGTCCCGGGTTCGAGCCCCGGTACGCTCATTGGAATTGACGGATCTCTGTTGTTTTACGGAGGTTCGTTTTTTGTATGAAAATGTTTATTCGTGTCTTCTTTACGTATGGTTTGCTGATTTTTTGTTAGGATTTACTTAGAGTAATCTGAACAGGTTGTGGTCTCGCGATGTCATACTTCCGGGGACATACCAGGCAGTTATCTCATTACCGGATGGTATCGTCAAAAACAACGGAGATGTGGGCGGATTTGCACATTTTATTTTGTGAAAATTGTTGACTTTTGGATGTTAATAGTTTAACATACAACTATGCGGTTTTATCGATTTTTTATTTTCTTAATTAATTGATAAGATTTGGCGGTTTATTAAGGAGGGCTTTCGGTATGAAACCAAATTTTATGATTCAAAAGGAGGAGAAAGTATGAATCAATCACAAGCGAAAGGCTTTGGCTCGCGGGGTATAGTACTTATTCTGGTATTATTTCTCGGATTTGGCACATTCCAGGTGTTCACGAATTTTCCGTTGAATATTCTGGCAGATTTTTATGGCGGAGCGCAGACAGTTTCTCTGTTACTGACGATTGGTACGTTTGCAGGCGTTATAACACAGATTGTCTTATCCCGTTTTATGGGTAATATCAAAAGCATTAAGAAAGTGGCTTCTATTTTTGGTGTTATCGCAATTATCTTCGCATGGCTGGTGGCAGCGCTTCCTTTCTATATGACAGGAATCTGGTACGTTTGTTATCTCGGTGTGAACTATTCCGTAACGATTTATGCGCTGTTTTTCCTGAGCATTATCGCCGGACAGTGGTTCCCTCGCAGAAAAGGTACGATTATGGGTATTGCAACGATCGCATATCCTGTCTGCAACGCTGTAATCGGTTTCTTCGCAACTGCTGTTTATAAGCCGTTAGAGACTGGTGCATCGGATTCCCCGGCGATTTTTAAATCGTTTTTACCGTTCCTGATTCTTGCAACAATTGGACTGGTGCTGTTCCTGACAATGATTACAGATTATCCTGAGCAGTGCGGCGCTTACCGTGACAATGATAAGTCTTTCACACCTGAGATGGCACAGAAGATGCTTGAACAGGAGATTGAGGACAAGAGAACGACCGTATGGACAACTGCTCATACCTTTACAAATCGTGACTTCTGGTGTGCATCTGTCGTATGCGGACTTGTTCTGATGTGCGCGGTAGGAACGATGACTCAGACCAGTACGATTATCGGCAGTTTCCCTGCTTTGAACTATACGATTATTATGATGGTTATCGCTGTCTGCGGTGCAATTGGCAGCTGGCTTCTTGGTCTGATTGATACTGCGATCGGCACAAAGAAATCTATGATTATCTGCGTGATTTTAATGGTAATTGCCGGTGTCCTTGGTGTTCTTGCATGTACCACAGGCGTCGGAGCACTTGTTATTATTTCTCTGGCATTGGTCGGAATCTTTATGGGTGCTTCCTCTAACTATACGGTTTCTGTGTCTGTGCAGTATTGGAGACGTGAGGATTTCGCGAGTGTATTTGCAGGTCTGAACCCGGTTGCGAATATCTTTAATGCACTTGCACCTACAGTAGTATCAGCAATTCTTTATTCTGCTATGGGAATGGTCGGCGTGTTTGCTCTGATTGCAATAGCAGGTGTCATCGGAATTGTATTGATGCTTCTCTTCTCACCGAAGCATATCAAAGAGGTGGATGATAAGTACAGGGCTGCAGCTGGCAAACCGTTGGATGATGCTCTGGTTGGACGTAAGTAAGAATAAAAATTACATAAGGATTTATAAGCAGGAAGGCGCATTCGAAAGGATGCGCCTTTTTACATGAAGTACGTATATTTATATGCTGAAGCTGCTGTTTCCTATCTGGTGGAATATACAGAATGTTTCAAAGCAGAAGAATAAAGGGAAACAAGCTGAGCGTATTTTCCCGGAACAGGAAACGACCCGAACGGATGCCGGGTCGTTTCCTGAATTAGGGATAAACAAAGGGGTTTGGTATATTGCTTTAAATTGCCGGGAATTTTAACTTCTTATAGAAGTCATATTTTTCCTTGATTTCGCCTTGCCTCTGTAAAAAGTCAATTCTGGTCTGAGTGATCTCGTTTAAGTGCTCTGCCCGTGCCTCATTGATGTTGCGGTCGCGGATCAGGCCGTTGGGTGCGAGGACAAATTTGTATTTCCCAGTCTCCTCATCCATAACCAGATCTCCGCCTGCACCGCAAACTGCACACTCAAACGGGAACTCGATGCCGTCCCAGTGGGGGTCGCCGGGGTAGATCAGGGAGGAGTGACATCTGGGACAGAGACCCGCATCCGGGTCGCCGAGCCAGGTGCGTTCTTCCACCGGTGTGTTGATGGCGGTGATGACGTTTTCACCCATCTTGCGAGCTGCTGCGAGCTGGTCTTCTCTTAAGAGGACATTGCCGGGGCGGCCGTTTCTGGTAGCCATCAGTTGATCAACGCACTGGATGGACTGAGTGAACAGAGAAGCCCCGAGCACTTCCATGGAAAGGGACTGCCAGTCATGGCAGGAACCGCCTACTGCGATGAGACCGGCCACAAGATGAGGGTCTTTTTTCAGTTCACCGATTGCCAGGCGGAAAGAAACCTCATACGCCAGGCAGCGGTGTGCGTAGCGAAGATAAAGAGCGCTGGGAGCAAGGTCGTAGGACGGAACTGCGATGATGAGTCCGTCGCTGGACTGCACCTCGTTGACGATCTTGTCCATGTCGTCCTTATCTTTTAAGACACATCCCTTATAGGTGCCTCTGCCCTGTGCGACTTCTCCCATCTGCATGGTGCAGGACTCGCAACCGGTGCACATTTCAATGTGGTAGTCGAAGAGATTAATCAGTTTGCATTCCGCGCCTGCTTCCTGACAGGCCAGAAGTGCTTCCTTTGCGAGAATCTCGCTGTTGCCGTTGTGTCTTCCGGCAACAATTGCTAATACCTTCATGTGAAACCTCCTTAAATTTAATGTATATACGAACAAATTCGGTATGCTTCAAGTGTAACATTTTTTTAGAAAAAAATAAGGCATGTATCTTTTTAGATACATGCGAATAAAACAGCGAAATATGCTTTTTTGTAATGTGAATAAAGAAAAAGAAAGTGGAATGGCTCTTTGGAATGCTATAGAGATGACAGGTTATATTATTGTATTATCGCCATTGTCTTGAGGGGCTATATAAAAATTTGTTTTCTGCCATTTCCATAAAGCTGGCAATGGCAGGGTTGTAATTGTTCTTCTTCCAGGCCATCGTGATATCATGACCTTTGGCTTCCTCCATGTCAAGATCGCGTACCACAACAAGAGGATTTTGCTTATCCGTGGTTCGGTTTGACGTGATAGCTACGGCATTGTTTGTCTGCACCCAGAGAAGGACATCTTCCATCTTGTCCGCCCACATAATTTCGGGATGAAGTCCGGCTTTTTCCAGCAGTGAAGAGATGAAACGATGTCCCTCTTCGCAGATGGTATCGCGGAGCTGGGCAAAGCGTTCCCCGGCCAGGTCTTCCAAGCGCAGATTTTCCTTGGACGCCAGCGGGTGAGCGGTATTTAACATAATGCAGGAGTCGAATTTCTGTATGTTTACCGTAACCAGGTTTGGTTGGTCATAAAGTGAAAAACCATAAGTCAGAATCAGGTCGAGTTTATTATCATGAAGTTTGGTGATGAGTTCTCCCAGGCTGTCCCTTTCCAGTGTCAGGGAAATGAGAGGATACCTTTCCTTAAATTGCTTCAAAACTTCCGGAAACAGTTCGGAAATATCATAAACATCAAGGAAGCCGATGTGAAGGTGACCTTCATATCCCTGGTTTGCAGTTCGGGCTTCGTCAACCGCTTTTGTATAATCCTTCATAATATTTTGGAACCGGCTGTACAAAATGGCTCCGCCGGGTGTCAGCTTCAAGGTTTTGTGCTCCCGGAGAAAGAGGCGGGTGCCGACTTCGTCTTCCATGGCGCTGATCTGGCGGCTTAAGGCAGGCTGGGTGAGGAAAAGACATTTGGCGGCCTCGGTGAAGCTTAAGCATTCTGCAACGGTAATAAAATAACGGATCTGGTTGAAGGTCATAAAGTTCTCCTTTGTAACGGCATCAGAGCATCGGAAATTAACATGTTTTGAGGCAGGGATAATCCCGCGCCTATTATATCATGAATCTTTGATTCATGATCGCATTTCGCCGCTCGCCGAATGCACTCGTGCATTCTTCTCGCTTGCGCTCATTATATCATGTGCAAAAACGGTACATGATCGCATTTCGCCGTTCGTCAATCGTGCAAGCACGTTGGCTCGCTTGCGCTCATTATATCAAATATATTACATGAAAGCAACAGATGCATTACAAAATGGTATAAATATAGAAAAAAGCACCGGAGAGCTAAGTACTCTTCGGTGCATAAAATGAAATTGGTCCGAAATGTGGATCGCTTTACCGCAGCAGATCTTCCCTATTAAAGTAGGTCGTATGCAGCAGCTTATGCGACAATTTTCCGCACGGTTCTTTCAGATACTCGTCGTAGATCTTCGTGATCGCCGGATTTTTGTGGGAGAGTCGGATCGGAAGTTCACGCTCGGCTTCATAGATCGCTTTTTTCCTCTTCTCCATGATCTTCCAGGTGCGGATGGCGTTGCCGCCGCCTCCGATACAGCCGCCGGGGCATGCCATGATCTCAACAAAGTGGTAATCCGCCCGGCCTGCCTGAATCTCATCGATTAGTTTGCGGGCATTTTTGATGCCGTGGGCGACTGCCACTTTGACGGTCAGGTCACCCAGCTGGACGGAGGATTCTTTGATTCCCTCGAATCCCCGGACCGGTGTGTACTCTAACGGCTCCATCTCTTTCCCCATGACGACGGCGTAGACGGTGCGGAGTGCCGCTTCCATAACGCCTCCGGTCGCTCCGAAGATCAGGCCGGCGCCGCTGCCCTGTCCGAACGGATTGTCGAACGGTGTGTCCGGAAGCTCCTTAAAATCGATGCCGCCTGCGCGGATCATATTGGCGAGCTCCTGGACGGTGATGGAGATATCCACATCCTGGTATCCGCTGTCGCTCATCTCAGGACGCTTGCACTCGTATTTTTTTGCGGTGCAGGGCATCACGGAGATGCTGCAGATATCAGCCGGGTCTATGCCGCTTACCTTAGGGAACCAGGTTTTAATGAGGGCACCGAACATCTGTTGCGGCGACTTGGCAGTGGATAGATGGTCAGTATAGTTCGGTAAGTAGGTTTCGCAATATTTAACCCAAGCCGGGCAGCAGGATGTAAACATCGGCAAAGTGCCGCCGTTCTGTATCCTGTGCAGCAGCTCGGTACCCTCCTCCATGATGGTCAGATCTGCCGAGAAATCCGAATCGAACACATAGTCAAATCCGAGGCGTTTCAGGGCAGACACCAGTCTTCCGGTGCTGACAACGCCGGGTTCCTCGCCCATTGCCTCCGCCAGGTTGATGCGGACGGACGGAGCGACCTGGATGACCAGTTTTTTGCCAAGCCACATCTGATGACGGATATCATCCGTGTCGTCGTGGATGGAAATGGCTCCTGTCGGACAGACCTGATAACATTGGCCGCAGTTGATGCAGCAGGTATTTTCCAGTACCTGGCCGTAGGCCGGTGCGACCAGCGTGTGGAAGCCGCGGTTTTCTTTGGATAAAACATTCACTCCCTGGATTTCGTTGCAGGTTTCCAGACAGCGCCCGCAGACGATGCATTTTTTCGGATCGCGGACGATGGACGGCGAAGTGCAGTCTCTCTCCTGGCTGCGGAGCTGGATGTCATAACGGATGGACTCGTGCATGCCGAGATCCTGCGCTACTTTCTGCAATTCGCATTTTCCACTCTTGGAGCAGACCAGGCAGTCCTGCGGATGCCGGGCAAAAATCAGTTCCAGAATATTTTTTCTCGCTTTTAATACTTTCGGGGAGGCGGTGTGGATTACCATTCCCTCACCCACCGGCGTGCTGCAGGCGGTGGACAGATTGCGCATGCCTTCGATTTCGACCACGCAGATTCGACAGACTGCCTTTACGCTCTGATCTTCGTGATAGCACAGGGTGGGAATATGGATGTTGGCCTGTTTTGCCGCCTCCAGAATCATGGTCCCCTCCGGGACTTCTGCTCTCTGGCCGTCAATTGTCAAATGAATCATTTGTAGATTCCCCCTTCCCTGCCGCAGATCGGGCAATAATCTTTGTCTATATGCTTCAGATAAGCGCTGCGGAAATTCTGAATGCTGGTCTGGACGGGAACAACCGTGGAGGCGCCCAGTCCGCAGAGCGAGGTCAGCCGCATGGTTTCTCCCAGTTCTTCAATCAGTGCCAGATCGCGGACGGATCCTGTTCCGTGAGCGATTTTGCTGACCAGGTTAAAGAGCTGCTGGCCGCCTTCCCGGCATGGGGTACACTGTCCGCAGGACTCACCGCGGAAAAAGTCCAAGTTGTTCAGCACAATGTCTACGATGCAGTTCCGGTCGTCGATGACCAGGATGGTGCCGCATCCCAGGCGTCCGCCGGAGGAGGAAACCGTGTCGATATCCAGATTCATATCGATCTGCTCGGGGTTTATAATGGCGCCGGAAGCGCCTCCGGTCTGTACCGCGAGAAGCTGCCGGTCATCGGAAATGCCGCCGCAGACATCGTAGATGAGCTCTTTTAAGTTAATTCCCATGGGGAATTCAAAAACGCCGCGCCGCTTTACATTGCCGCAGACGGTAAAAAGCTTTGTGCCGGGGCTTCCGGCTGTGCCGATGGTGCGGTACCACGCTGCGCCGTTCAGAATGATCGGTACCAGGTTAGCCAGCGTTTCTACATTATTCAGCATGGTCGGTTTTCCGAACAGACCGCTGATGCTGGGATAAGGCGGACGGAATCTCGGTTCGCCGCGTTTTCCCTCTATGGATTCAAAGAGGGCGGTCTCCTCGCCGCAGACATATGCGCCGGCGCCGGAGCGGAATTTGATCTCAAAATCATATCCGGAATTCATCATATTTTTGCCCAGATAGCCGCGCGCCTCCGCGTCGTCTAAGGCTGCCCGCATGATGGGGAAGAGATAGGTGTACTCGGCTCTCATATAGATGTAACCGATGTGTGCGCCCACCGCTTTTCCCGCGATGGCCATGCCCTCAAAGATGGAGCAGGGGTCAGTGGAGAGGAGGATGCGGTCTTTGTTCGTGCCCGGCTCTCCTTCGTCCGCGTTACAGACAATGTAGCGGACCGGGTCAGCTACATTTGCCGTAAACTCCATCTTGCGGAAGGTGGGGAATCCGGCGCCGCCGCGGCCCCGCAGGCCGGCCTCTTTTACTTCGTTGATAATCTCGTCCGTCGTCATGGTAAGCGCTTTTTTCAGGGCCTGAAATCCGCCCTGGTCCGCATATTCCTGAGCACTCTTCGGATTGATTTTTCCGCGGTTTTTCAAAAGAACATGTACTTCCTGCATCATATCACATCCTCTCTTATGTACTGCTTGATGACGTCTTTCACCGTCTCCGGCGTCAGGTTGACATAGGCTTTGTCGTTGATCATGATGGCCGGGGAAGATTCGCACAATCCCAGGCAGGGACAGTATTCCAGGGTAAACCGCCCGTCTTCCGTGGTCTCGCCGATACCGATGCCAAGCTGCTCTTCGATGGCTTCCACAATTTCCATGGCTCCCCGGACATGGCAGGGCGCACTCTTGCACATCCGTACGATGTACTTTCCCTGCGGTTTTACGGAAAGCATTTCATAAAACGTGACGAAGCTGTAGACTTTCGACAGGGGGATGTTCATCTCCCTGGATATGACTCCGGTTACCTCTCTGGAGATGACAGACGTGACCTTCTGTACCTGAATCAGTACCGTCATCAGCATGTCCGGCCGGTCGCGGTATTTTGCCGCGATGGCGGCTACCTGGACCAGCTTCGAGGATGGAGTCTCCAATACATAATTCTCTTTTCCCATTGTGTCTCCTTTCTCTTCTTTCCCTATACTATATATATTTATAATCATTCTCCCGGTTTTGAGGGGAGATAATGATTGTTAAAATAATGTTATAATAAGATTTGCTTATGATGTGTGCAGATAAGGAAGGGCAGATCCCGGTGAGGTCTGCCCCGTCTTAGCGTTTATGTTGTTTATGTTTTGGGCGGATTCCCAAGTCAGCCAGTGGGATATGAGCATCCACTGCCCGACTTTAAGAATCCTGGTATCATCACATCGAGGTATATCCGCCATCCACGCAGCAGATTAATCCGTTTACATAGGTGGAGGAAGGGGAAGCCAGGAAGATGGCTGCCGTATCCAGCTCCCCCTCTCTGCCGTAACGTGCCATGGGAATCATGGTGCGCGCGTAATCCTGGAAGAATTCGCTCTCCAGAGCCTCCTTTGTCAGCGGAGTCTCAAAGTATCCCGGGCAGATGGCGTTGACATTGATGCCTTTTTCACCCCACTCGGCTGCCAGTGCGCGGGTCAGGTTGACGACGCCGCCCTTTGCCGCATGGTAGGGAGTGGCGGGAGCGATCTTGTTGCCGACCAGTCCATACATGGAAGCGATATTGATAATGCGCCCGTATCCGGCGGGGATCATGGCTTTCTTTGCCACGGCGCGGGCCATCTTGAAGGTGCCGGCCAGATCGATATTTACTTCATTCATAAACTGTTCATCGGTGATATCCTCCGCCGGTGCTACGGCACCAGTTCCAGCGTTATTAATCAGGATGTCAATGCGTCCCATTTTTTCCAGAACTTCATCGACAGCGGATTCCACGGCCGCCGTGTCTGTGATGTCGCATTTCACGCCGATGGCTTTTACGCCGTAGGCTGCGGCAATCTCCGCGGCATTGGCATCTACTTTTTCTTTTCTTCTGGCGAGGCATACAATGTTCGCGCCCTGGTTAGCCAGAGCCTTTGCCATCTGCACGCCCAATCCGGTGGAGGCACCGGTTACCACTGCTACCTGTCCTGTAAGGTCAAAATAATTTTTCATCTGATCCATCTCCTTTGTTTTTGTTAGTATACACAGATTTTAAAATCCGCTTCCTGCGAACCTGAGGACATGATAACAGGAGATTGACATTTGATAAATATTCAATTTAAATATTTTTTAAAGGGTCAATTTTGACGGCGCAATGGTGTGCAGGTGACAGGGATGATCAGTCCGGGGAAATCTGGCGGCTTCTGGCAATATCGTTTTCAAAGACGCGTTCGATGATTTCGATGGCCAGGCCGACCTGATCCGGCTCCAGGCCGGCATAGTTGATGATAAGGGTTCCCATGCTTTTGAGGCCCTGATGGCGTGTATAGTCGGAGAGGAGAGCCAGTTCAATGCGCTGCTCTTCCGCTTTTGCCTTTATCTGTTTGTCGGTCAGGGCCGTGTTGACATGGAGAAGGAAGTGCGTCCCGGCATTGGTCTCCCGGATTTCGCTGATCCGGTTCAGATCCGATTGTTTCAGAGCGTCCAGAACCAGATCGCGCTTCTGCTTGTAAATCTGCTTCATCCGGTTGATGTGGCGGGAAAAATAGCCTTCCGAGATAAAATGGGCCAGAGTCAGCTGCTCGAAAGCGGAGACGGTACAGGAATAAAAGCTCATGGTGTCCTGATACCGCTCCAGCAGATACGGCGGCAGGATCATGTAGCTGATGCGGATGGACGGCACCAGACTCTTGGAAAACGTGTTCATGTAAATGACTTTTGCGTCCTCATCAATGGCGTACATGGGCGGAACGCTTCTCCCGGCATAGCGAAGTTCGGAGTCGTAGTCATCTTCTATAATGTAGCGCTCCGGTTTTTCCCGTGCCCACTGGAGGAGCTGGAGGCGCCGTGTGATCGGCATAACGGTTCCGGTGGGAAAGTGGTTGGAGGGGGAGACGTGGATGACATTGGCGCTGCTGTTTCTGAGATAATCGATGCGCATGCCCTCATCGTCCATGGGGATATAGTCCCAGACGGTGCCCTGACTGGCAGATATTTCAGAAAACTTTTTATATCCGGGGTCCTCCATCGCCATGACTGTGTTAAATCCCAGCACCTGCAGAAGGCGGGAGTAAAGATACTCCGTTCCGGCGCCGATGATGATCTGCTCCGGGTCTGCCTTGATTCCGCGATGGCGGTACAGGTAGGCAGCCAGTGCGCCGCGCAATTCATAGAGCCCGTTGTAGGGTACTGTGCCGAGAATGGCAGCATTGTGCTCGGACAGAACCGTGCGCATGAGCTTTGACCAGGTGGCGAAAGGAAAATGCTCCACCGATGAACGGTTTGCCTTGAAATCCAATACACGGGGCTGTGCCGGTTCCTCCTGCCGCTTTAAGACCTTCGGGTCAAACGGTTTGGCCGCCTCGTGAAACGGTACCGGTTCAATCATGTCATTGACAAAAAATCCCCGCCCGGTCTCGCCGTGGATATATCCCTCCAGGACCAGCTGTGCGTAGGCATTTTCCACGGAGGTGACGCTGACGCTCAAGTCCCGGGCGAGCTGGCGCTTGGAAGGGAGGCGTTCTCCGGCCGGAAGTCTTCCGTTTAAGATATCTTCGCGGATACATTGGTATAAATAATCGTAGATTGTGCGGTCTCCGCGGTCTTTCATGGAATAATTTGGCATCGTTTTCTCCTAACTGACATGATTGATATAAAATTATCGAGGGGTCAATTTTACCTTACTATATCATAATAAAAGAAAAAAAGGAAGAGAGATTCTTTATGATTTCATCTTGTAATTAATAGCTGACTAATTTATAATTATATTGCAAATCAGTCGCAAACAGGAGGGCATTATGTACAAAGAGAGAGCAATAGAAAAGCTGATCAAAAGGACGGAGAAGGGATTTAAGGGAGTCCTTGTGACCGGACCGAGACAGGTTGGGAAGTCGACCGTTTTGCGTCATTTATATGAAGATAGGAAATACGTAACGTTTGATGATCCGGTTTTGCTTGCCGAGACGAAAAATGAGCCTGGATTGTTTTTCCGGAATAACCGCCCGCCGATTGTGCTGGATGAGGTGCAGTATATTTCTGAATTATTTCCATATATAAAAATGGAATGTGACAGAAGTGATGAAAAGGGACGATTTTTGCTTACAGGCTCGCAGCAGTACCACTTGATGAAGAACGTTTCAGAATCCCTGGCCGGGCGAATTGCAATTCTGGAATTGCCAGGGCTTTCCATGAGAGAGATGACGGATGATACGTTTGATGCACCCTTTATTCCTACGGAGAACTATATTGAGGAGAGGGAAAAAACATATCATCGTATTGATGATTTGTGGAAAATGATTCATCGTGGCAGTTATCCGGCGTTGTTAGATGAGAATGTGGATTGGCAGACATTTTATTCTTCCTATATTCAGACTTATATTGACAGAGATATCAATGAACTCGGTAATGTAAAGGATAAGATGAAATTTACGCAATTTTTAACTGCTATGGCAGCGAGAACGGGACAGATGCTGAATTATTCTAACGTGGCAGATCAGATAGAAATGTCTGTCAGTACGGTAAAAGAATGGACATCACTGCTGGAAGCCTCCGGCATAATTGCTATCCTGCAGCCATTTTCTAATTCGGCTCTAAAGCGCGCAATTAAGACGCCAAAATTATACTTCAGGGATACCGGCCTGGTGTGTTTCCTGACAAAGTATCAGACAGCGGAGACTGCTATGAATGGAGCCATGGCGGGAGAACTGTTTGAGACGTTTGTAGTCTCTGAGATATTGAAATCCTTTTCCAATGCGGGATTAGATTATCGGATGTATGTGACTTATTACCGGGGAAAGGATAAACGCAGGACGACGGTAGACGGTAAGAGAACGGAGCGAGAGTCAGAGATTGATCTGCTGATTGGGCAGGATGATATGATTTATCCGGTTGAGATAAAAATGTCAGCTAATCCGAAACTGTCCATGACGAATGCGTTTGACGTCCTGGATGCCATACCGGAGAAAAAACGCGGCACAGGAGTGATTGTGTGTATGTATGATTCCGCGCTCTGGCTGAATGAGAAAGTGGCAGCGTTGCCGGTAGAATTTATATAAAGAATGTTATGGGGATGAATATCGCGAAGAACTTCCTGTTTTATGAAAGATATCTGACGGGAATAGCATACGGGTGGCATGTCAGATTTTGCCAGCAAGGATATATTCCTCCAGAAATTTCTTCAGTGCCGGATTATGATAATCTTTGTGCCATGCGGCGACGAGCGTCATTTCCTCCTCTTCTCCCTGAATAGGAATGGCGACCACTTTGTCTTTTGCGGTGATGGAGTCCGTAATATAAGTCGGCAGGAGGGCGTAGCCGATTCCGGTGGCAACCGCCAGAAGGCTGATTTCAATGTCGTCCGAAACATATTGAATGTCCGGCAGAAAGCCGGCGCGGGTGAACGCGTTTGTGATGGTGGCGGCCTCCCCGTATTTATCCTCGCGCTGCACGATATCGACCAGAGGATAACCTTTCAGCTCGCTGCGCCGGATGCTGGCCCGGTGGGCGAGGGGATGGGCGGTTGAGACAACGGCCATCAAAGGATAGTGGCGGATTACGACATAGTCCATGTCCTCCATGTCGTCCGTGGAATACTGGAGATTGAATACGATGTCAAGGTTGCTGTCTAAAACGCTGTCATACAGATCGGAGACATTTTCTCTGGCAAACGAAAGGGAAATGTTCGGGTATTTGATATGAAAATCCGCCAGCATTTCAGACAGATTATTTTTTTCATATCCCTTGACAAAGCCGATGCTTAAGTGACCGGTAAACCCGGTGTCAGCTTTGCGGGCCCGTTCTATGGCGTCCTCTGTCCTTTTGAGGATCGCCCGGGCGTCCGCCTGGAAGCTTTTTCCGGCTGGGGTCAGTTCCACCCGGCGGTTGGTCCGGAAAAACAGAGAGACGCCGAGCTCTTCTTCGAGGGCCTTGATCTGCAGGCTGACGGCGGTCTGCGAGACATATAATTGTTTTGCCGCTTTTGTGAAGTTTAGCTGTTCGCTGACAGCCAGGAAATATTCTAATTGTCTGATCTGCATGGGGAGCCTCCCGAATGATTTGTTTTCCTAATTATATAATGATAATTTCATGTTTTCAAGCGGTGGGAAAAAAGTGTATAATTATATAACGTAAAAAAGATTGTAAATTGAGTATTAGCATTTGTATTTGCGACCTTGGGGATCGCAAGCATCATATACTTTTACCGTCAGAGGCATATATTGGGGATTAAGCAGGAAAAACCTTTTTTGATCGCTGGAAGGCGGTTACGGATCATAATTTAAATTTTATATATCATCGAGGAGGAGCTATTATGAGTGAAAAAAACCAGTATTTTCCACACCTTTTCGGTCCGATTCAGGTTGGAAGCAAAACCATTAAAAACCGCATTGAGGCGGCACCGGCGATGTTTGCGTTCATGCACTACATTGACGGGACGGCATTCAACTATCATCTGCCGACCCCGCCGCGTGCCTATAAGATGCTGGAACTGAAAGCGGCCGGCGGCGCGGGCAGCGTAGTGCTGGGAGAGCTGAGCCCGAACCACGAGTATGACAAGCGGTTCCCGTTTGAGCCGTACATCGACTATACTTCCCGGACGGACGAGGTTTTTCAGATTACGAAAAAAACCGCGGAGATGATTAAAAGTTATGGGGCGCTGCCGATTGGGGAGTTGCTTTCCTGCGGCGAGATCAAGACAAACATCGGGGACGGCATTAACCCGAAGGGACCGTCAGAGAAGGATCTGCCGGACGGAATCACCCATGTGGATGCGTTTACAAAAGAGGAAATTCTCGGTCTGTATCAGGATTATGTGACTGCCTGTAAGTGGTTTCAGGCTGCGGGATGGGAAGGCATCATGATCCATTGCGGACACGGCTGGCTTCCGGCGCAGTTTTTGTCGCCTGCGTTCAATAAGAGAACGGATGAGTACGGCGGCAACTTTGAGAACCGCGCGCGATTTACCGTTGACCTGTTAAAGACAGTCCGCGAGGCGATGGGCCCGGATTTCCTGATCGAGATCCGTGTTTCGAGCGATGAGCACATTCCGAACGGAATGGTATTGGAGGATGCGGTGAAATACTGCAAGTTGTGTGAGCCGTACATAGATATGATTCATGTCTCCTGCGGGCATTATCTGAGCTCTTCGAGGAGCTGGGAGTTTACCACAGCCTATGCACCGCACGGTGCCAACATTGAAAACGCAGCTGTAATCAAACAGAATGTCCATGTCCCGGTCACGGTGGTCGGCGGCATCAATTCCCCGGAGATGGCGGAAGAAGCCATCGCGGCAGGAAAAGTCGATATGGTATCCATGGGCCGGCAGTTCTTTGCGGATCCGGCGTTCCCGAACAAAGCGGCAAGCGGACATGCGGATGAGATTCGCCGCTGCCTGCGCTGCGGTCGCTGCTATCCGGGTCCGGCCGGCGAGCACGAGACGGAAAAATGGACGGTGAAATTCCCGCCGCTGGATTCCTGCACGATCAATCCGGACGGTGTATGGCCGGCTTCCTTCCATGAAGTCCTGCCGGAAGATATGCCGAAACCGCAGGGCAGCAGGAAAGTCCTGATCGTCGGCGGCGGATGCGGCGGTATGCAGGCGGCGCTGACGGCCATCGAGCGCGGCCATCAGGTTATTCTCTGCGAAAAGTCAGGCGCGCTGGGCGGATTGATTAACTTTACAGATCATACGGATCACAAGATTGATATTCGTAATTTTAAGGATCTGCTTGTCCGCGATGTGAATAAGAGCGGCGCTGAGGTGCGGTTAAACTGTGAAGTGACGCCGGAGATGATCCGGGAGATCGCACCGGACGCGGTAATTCTCGCTGTCGGTTCCGATGATCTGATCCTGCCGATCAAGGGCATTGAGAACGCGATCACCGCGATGGACGTGTACCGGAACGATTTTGCCGGACTCGGAAAGAGCACGATTGTGCTGGGCGGCGGACTGGTCGGCTGCGAGGCGGCTGCCGATTACATCGATCATGGAATCGAGACAACCATCGTGGAGATGAAGGAATGTCTGATGCCGGAGACGACCGGATTGTACCGGACGGCGGTTCATGATTTTATTGACAATCATGGCGGAAAGTATGAGGTGAACGCGAAAGTTGTTGAGGTCGGCAAAGATTACGTGGTTGCCGAGCAGGATGGAAATATGATCACGCTGAAAGCAGACTCTGTCGTGAACGCGATGGGACGCCGTGCACATAATGCGGACGATCTGAAAGCGGCGATTGATGTGCCGGTATGGACGATTGGCGACTGCGTGCGGGCAAGACAGATCGGTGATTCCGTAAGAGAGGGCTGGCTGGCAGCGATGGAGATTATCTAGGATAATTTAATACGGGCGTAGCTGCTCCGGAAATGTCCCGGCATTAATGCTGACTTTCATGAGCAGCTGCGCTGTTTTTATGTCTTTTTCCCGGAGGCTGCGGTTGAATCTGACATATGTTAGTGCTTGTTTTGATTGTTTGTCTATGGTAGACTGAAAGAAATTTCAGATCGATTTTCTCAAAGGAGGAGTTTACCATGGCAGACGAAAACAGGATTGCAATCGCGCAGGCAAACAAACAGCTTGTGCTGAATTTTTATGAGCGGGTATTCAACAGCTGGGATATGTCCGGCATTGACGATATCATGCGGGAGGATTACATGCAGCACAGTCCGGAGGTGGAGGACGGCCGGGAAGGCTTTAAGAAGTTTTTCCGCGGTTTTCTTAAGGCAAAGCCTCATGCCGACATCATCAGGGTGATCGCTGAGGACGACTTGGTCTGCATGTTTTTCCGCTGCACCCTCGGGGTTAACGGGGCTGTGAACAAGGTCTTCGATCTCTACCGTATTGAGGACGGAAAGCTGGCGGAACATTGGGACTGCGTCATGAATACGGATGGCGTTCCGGTGAATAATTCGCTGGGTCACTTTTAAAATACAGGAGGAAGATTATGTTTGAGGAATACTACAGGGAGCCGGAACCGGCGGAGCGCAAAAAGATTCTCGACGCCTGTGTCCCGGACGATTCTGACGCGGAGAGGCTGGAGCAGATGAAGCGGCTGTTTGAGATTCGTTACAGTGTGGATAAAAACGGGGTCTGGGCGGACAGCTTTGTCCGGAGTTTTCTGGAGCTGAGGATGATTGCGGAGAAAACGGGGAGCATATTCGCCTCCCGACGGAATAAAAAGACGGGGATGGCGGCACTGGAGAGCCTTTGTCTGAACCGCCTGGGAGAATTCGGGGAGGATGTGCTGTACCGTGAGCTGTGCCATACCACCGCGGTTTATATTTCCGCGTGTACACGGGATAAAAAATACACTTCACTTATCTGGGGACTTGGCAAGATCAGCGATAAGAAAACGGTCGGAAAAATCCGTTACGATATGCAGAAGGTGGGGGAGGATATCCCGAAGCTTCTGCATGCGGAGGAGGAGTGCCGTATCCTTAGCCGGGCGGTTAAGGATACGGAAGAGAAAATGCTGGAAGACTTGTAAAATGATTCCAAATCATGTATATATTAAGGAAATCTGAATGAATGACATAGTATGTTTCAAGGAGAAAAACGATGAAAAAGTATGCAT
>JAJQAD010000171.1 GCA_021204005.1 Clostridiales bacterium | reverse complement strand
AATCAGCAAAAAATAACAGAGGTGTCTACCGCTGAAAAAATAAAAAGCAAAAAAAACATTTTTTGTGTCTACTTTTCTTGACTGGTACAAGGATACAACCCATAAGAAAATGAAAATAGTTATTTTGTGGGTTAATAGCAAAGGAAGCAGCCCATAGGAAAATAAAAGATAGTTATTTTGTGGGTTAATAGCAAAGGAAGCAGCCCACAAAAAAATAAAAATAGTTATTTTGTGGGTTAAAAGCAGAGGAAACAGCCCACAGGAAAATAAAAAATAATTATTTTGTGGGCTGAACGCAGTGGAAACAACCCACAGGAAAACGAAACGTGGTTATTTTGTGGGCTAAAAGGAAATTGTAACCCTCATATTTCCACATATGGAGGGTGAACCGTATTGAACATAGCAGATAAGCTTATCCGGGAGCATAGGCTCACCGTAACTGAATATGCGGAATTGATTCGTTCTTACAAGGATAAAGACCTCGCAAAGTATCTGGCTGATGAGGCAGTGCGAATCCGCAGAGAAATCTACGGCGACGCTGTCTATGTCCGGGGTCTGATTGAGTTTACGAACATCTGCAAAAATGACTGCCTCTACTGCGGCATCCGGAAAAGTAATCCCAGCGCAGAGCGTTATCGCCTGACAAAGGAGGAAATCTTAAGCTGCTGTGACAGCGGATATCAGCTCGGTTACCGCACCTTTGTTTTGCAGGGCGGCGAGGATGGTTATTATACAGATGAACGCCTTGCCGATATCGTGCGTACGATTAAAGCCCGCTATCCGGACTGTGCATTGACACTATCCGTCGGGGAGCGTTCTTTTGAAAGCTATCGGCTTCTTCGCGAAGCGGGAGCGGATCGATACCTGCTCCGCCATGAGACAGCCGATGCGGAGCATTACCGCCGGCTGCATCCGCCGGAGATGAGTCTGGAAAACCGGATGCAATGTCTGCGCAATCTGCGGACGCTGGGCTACCAGGTAGGCGCAGGTTTTATGGTAGGAAGTCCTTTTCAGACCATGGATTGTCTGGCGGAAGATCTTGTATTTTTGCAGGAGTTTCAGCCGGAGATGGCGGGAATCGGACCGTTTATTCCCCACCATGATACGGAGTTTGCGGAGGAACCTGCCGGGAGCGTGGAGCTTACTCTGTTTTTACTTTCGGTCATCCGGATTATGCTGCCGCATGTGCTGCTCCCTGCGACCACTGCGCTTGGAACCCTGAGCCCGACCGGGCGCGAACGGGGTATGCTGGCAGGGGCCAATGTGGTGATGCCGAACCTTTCCCCGGTGGAAAACAGAAAACAGTACGAACTGTATGATAACAAAATCTGTACCGGAGAAGAAGCAGCGGAATGCCGCGGGTGTCTGGCAAACCGGATGAAATCGGTCGGTTTTACGCTGGTGACTGACCGTGGAGATTATCGATCGTAAAATTACGCGCATTATTCCCTGACTAAATATTTAGATGCGTTTTTATCCCGGCATTCATCTGATGTAAACAGCAAAATATCTAACATAAATCATATCTTATAACAGAGGCAGATATAGCATAGATAACGATGACTGTGTAGCAGCCATTTCCGTTTAATGAAAGAGGCAGAACATGAGTGAAAATTTAAATGCCAGAAAATCCATAGAAGATGCGGAAAATATCGTCAACCTGATCATGACAGATTATCAGAAAGGCCGCAATATTGACAAGAAGGATGATTTCTATGACCAGCCAAGCAAGGAAGTCATCATCGATATTGTGGAAAAACTGATGAAGATTGTATATCCGGGCTATTTCCGCGACCGGGCTTACAAAAGCTACAATGCAAAGAATCATCTGGCGACGCTGATCGAGGATGTGATGTACCGGCTTCACAAACAGATCGTGCGGGTCGGAAAGTTTTCTCCCGGATATGAAAATGTCTGCAGAGAAAAGATCGAGCATGAGGCCTATCAGATCACGGTGGAGTTTTTTCACCGGATTCCCATGATCCGGGAATATCTCGAGTCTGATCTGGAAGCAGCGCTCGAAGGCGACCCGGCAGCACATAATTTTGACGAGATTATCCTGGCTTATCCGGGGCTCTATGCAATCACGGTCAACCGTCTCGCGCATGAACTTTTCCTGTTAAAAGTTCCTTTGATTCCGCGGATTATGACGGAGCACGCGCACAGCCTGACAGGGATTGACATCCACCCGGGAGCTACCATCGGACGGCATTTTTTCATCGACCACGGAACCGGTATTGTAGTGGGCGAGACAACGGTGATCGGGGATAATGTCAAGATTTACCAGGGTGTGACGCTTGGCGCACTGTCTACCAGAGGCGGTCAGAAGCTGCGCAATGTGCGGCGTCATCCCACAATTGAGGATAATGTGACCATTTATTCCGGCGCCTCTGTCCTGGGCGGGGAAACTGTGGTCGGACGGGACTCCGTCATTGGCTCCAACGCGTTTGTGACAAAATCCATCCCGGCAGGGACGCGCGTCAGCATCCGTCAGCAGGAATTGCAGTTTTCCGGTCAGAGAAAAAATGCGGAAAATGAATTTTCGGATGATACATGGTTTTACGTCATTTAAAATATAAGATAATTGCGAAACTGCTAATCGTGCAGTTTTGATATCATTTGATTTAAATATAACAGGAAGGATCATATTTGATGACGAAAAGAATCCGGGTCTCACAGGTGACGGTTCCTCTGAAGCATGAGATCCGGCAGGCGGTGAAAAAAGCATGCCGGATCGCAGGCATCCGGGAATCAGACATTCTGCGCTATGAGATTGCGAAACAGTCTGTGGACGCCAGACGAAAAGATGATGTGAAATACAGTTACTCCCTGGATCTGATTCTGAACCAGGGAGTCCGTTATAAAAAGGATTCCCGCCATATCCGGGAAGTCGTCTGCGCCGGATATCACCCGGAACCTGCCGGAGATACACCGCTGCAGCATCCGGTCGCTGTGATCGGCTCCGGTCCGGCGGGGCTTTTCTGTGCTTACCTGTTGGCGAAAAACGGCTACCGTCCGCTGGTATTTGAACGTGGAAAATGTGTGACAGATCGGCAGCAGGATGTGGAAAAGTTCTGGAG
>JAJQAD010000126.1 GCA_021204005.1 Clostridiales bacterium | reverse complement strand
ATATAATAGCTGTGTTTCCTGTGCTACCATAGTAGCACGTTAACATGCTAAAGTAAAAACATTTGCTAAGGGAGGTTTTCATGGCGAATCAGTTACTGCACACGCCGGAGGGCGTGCGCGATATATACAGCGATGAATGTGAGAGAAAGTTTGTATTGGAGAACAGAATCTATACGGTTCTGAAATCCTACGGATATCATCCAATTCAGACGCCGACATTTGAATTTTTTGATATCTTCGGGAAGGAGATCGGGACGACGCCTTCAAAGGATCTGTACAAATTTTTTGACCGGGAGGGAAACACGCTTGTCCTGCGGCCGGATATTACGCCGTCCATCGCCCGCTGCGCATCCAAGTATTATATGGATGACGACGTTCCTGTTCGTTTCTGCTACACGGGAAGCACGTTTATCAACAATAGCAGCTATCAGGGATTGTTAAAAGAGACGACACAGTCAGGAGCGGAGTATATCGGCGATGCTTCTGTGGAGGCGGATGCGGAAATGGTTGCGCTCGCGGTACAGCTTCTTCTGAATGCCGGCCTGAAAGAATTTCAGGTGAGTGTCGGGCATGTGGATTTCCTGGAGGGATTGTTTGAGGCGTCCCATCTGGGGGAGGATACAGAAAACCAGATCCGGGAACTGCTGTTAAACCGCAACTTTTACGGGGTGGAAGATCTGATCGCCCGTGCGGGGCTGGAAGAGAATCTGACCTGGCTGTTTGGTCTGTTAAAAGATGTGATGCTGACAAAAGTGAAGCTGCAGGAAGCCAAAGAAAAGGCGGGGGATTATCCGAAAATCTACGGGGCGCTGGACCGTCTGGAGCAGCTGGAGGATCTTCTTCGCATTTACGGTGTGGAACAGTACGTTTTCTATGAGATGGCGATGGTTTCCAATCTGCATTACTATACCGGGATCATTTTTTCCGCTTATACGTTCGGGAGCGGCGAGGCTGTGATAAAAGGCGGCCGCTATGACAATCTGCTGAGCTCTTTCGGGAAATCAGCACCGGCCATCGGTTTTGCTGTGGTGGTGGAGCAGCTGATGAGCGCGCTGCGCCGACAGAATATACGGATTCCCTTTGAAAACAGGACAAAGTGGTTTGTCTATAAAGAGGAAAGGCATGCGGACGCGATCCGGGATGCTCTTGTGCTGCGCCGACAGGGGGAGAATGTGGAAATGATGCCCATGAATGAGGCAAACACGGAGGAGACATATCAGAAATATGCGGAGCAGTTCCATGTGCAGGATATTGTTTACTACATATAATTCGGAAGGATTGGAATATAAAGATGAGATATTTAACATTTGCCCTGGGGAAAGGCCGGCTCGCAAAAACGACATTAAAAATGTTTGAGGAGATCGGCATCACCTGTGAGGAGATGAAGGATAAAGATACACGGAAGCTGATTTTTGTAAATGAGGAGTTAAAGCTGCGGTTTTTCCTTGCCAAGGGTCCGGATGTCCCCACTTATGTGGAATATGGCGCCGCAGACATCGGCGTTGTCGGACGGGATACGATTCTGGAAGAAGGGCGCAATATTTATGAAGTGCTGGACCTGGGCTTCGGTGCCTGCCGGATGTGTGTCTGCGGACCGGAATCGTCGCGGGAACTCCTGCAGCATCATGAACAGATCCGGGTGGCGACTAAGTATCCGAAGATCGCGAAGGATTATTTTTATAATAAAAAGCATCAGACGGTGGAAATCATTAAATTAAACGGCTCCGTGGAGCTGGGACCGATTGTAGGACTGTCGGATGTGATCGTGGATATCGTGGAGACGGGATCTACGCTGAAGGAAAATGGTCTGATGGTACTGGAGGAAGTGTGTCCTCTCTCGGCCCGGGTTGTGGTTAATCCGGTGAGCATGAAACTGGAGCAGAAGCGGATTCAGAGGCTGATTTCAAATCTGCGCGATGTCATTGCAAAGGCAGATGCGTGTTAAAGAAACGGTTGTGTATAAATCTGTTGAAATCAGAATATCTGTATCATCTTCCGGAGAACCATATTATTCGCGGTAATTTGCTGTTGACTGCAGGTAATCATTGAATGGATAGGAAAGGGAAACGAAAATGCGCATTTTAAACTTAACGAAAGAAACAATCCGTAATCTTTTATCGGATTTGCTGAAACGCAGCCCGAACAATTATACGCAATACGAGGAGAGCGTCAATGCAATCATCGCGGATGTGAGAGCGCGGCGGGACGCAGCTGTGTTTGATTACACGGAAAAATTTGACGGGGCGAAGCTGACAGCCGATACTGTGGAAGTCACGCAGGCGGAGGTGGATGAGGCTTACGCGCTGGTGGAGCCGGAGCTCCTGGAAGTCATGCGCAAGGCAAAGGAGAACATCCGGGTTTATCACGAAAAGCAGAGACAGTACAGCTGGTTTGACAGTTCCATTCCGGGTACGATGCTGGGGCAGAAAGTGACCCCGATCGCAAAAGCGGGCGTATATGTACCGGGCGGAAAAGCGGCTTATCCCTCCTCCGTGCTGATGAATATTATTCCGGCGAAAGTGGCGGGCGTGGAGGAGATCATTATGACGACTCCCTGCAGCAGAGAGGGAAAGGTAAATCCCGCGACACTGGTGGCAGCCAGGGAAGCCGGCGTGGACCGTGTCTTTAAGGTAGGCGGAGCGCAGGCTATTGCGGCCATGGCGTTCGGCACGGAGAGTATCCCGAAAGTGGACAAGATCGTGGGACCTGGCAATATCTATGTGGCGCTGGCGAAAAAAGCGGTGTTTGGGTATGTGAGTATCGATTCCATCGCAGGACCCAGCGAGATTCTGGTGCTGGCGGATGAGACGGCCAACCCCCGCTATGTGGCAGCTGATCTCCTGTCCCAGGCGGAGCATGACGAGCTTGCTTCCGCGATTCTGATCACCACCAGTGAGACGCTGGCGAAACAGGTGTCCGAGGAGGTGGACCGGTTTACCGCTGCGCTTTCCCGGAAAGCGATTATTGAGAAATCTCTGGAAAACTACGGATACATTTTAATCGCGCCGGATATGGATACGGCGATTGAAACTGCCAACGAGATCGCATCCGAACATCTGGAGATTGTGCCTGCCAACTCATATGAGGTGATGACAAAGATCAAAAATCACGGTG
>JAJQAD010000051.1 GCA_021204005.1 Clostridiales bacterium | reverse complement strand
CTTCCTGTCAACGGTTTCAAATCATCGCTGCCACATACAGGACATTGGGGCTCATGGTGGTGATCCGGAGGATAGTGAAATACCTCGCCGCAGCTGTTGCACTGGGCAGTGGCAGGGACGGTCTCCAACTCTATTCTCGCACCCTCCAGAGTGGTCCCTTCCGTCAGAACTCCAAACATCATCTGCACCCAGTCCTGTACGAACAGACGGTTTTCTCCTACCAACAGAGTAACTGAGCGCAGTTTCGCCGGGGCAAATTCCTTTTCCCGATCCAACAAATATCTGGTCACACTGCGAATGATGCCTAGCTCGTGCATAAAATCCCACCTTTCTGCTTTTATTCTACTAAAACATTGCTGTATTTGTAAAAGGCCAAAAATTTAGGCAGGCATAACATTCATGTTATGCCTGCCTCTTATTGTTGTTCAGTTCAGATACGCAAGTAGTCTATGACAAAATTGGTAAACAAAGCAATGTTCACATCCACATTATCCTTTCTCCAGGCTAAAACAAACCGCCCGGTGGATAAATCAGGCAGATCCAATGTTTTGATATCCGGGTGGCAGACCATATAATTATTTTGGTTCGTTACACCGATCCCCTGAGCTGTGTCAACTAACAGCATTTGTTCTTCCGGAGTATTTACGGTCAATATCTCAGGCTCAAAACCAGCCTGCCGGCAGAAGCGATAGAACATGGTCAGCATATTGGAAGATTCCTGCTTCCCGGTAAGAATAAAGTGTTCATCTTTCAGATCATCAAGGCTTCCAACTTCTCTTTTGGCGGCGGGATGATAACGAGAAACCACTAATGCAGTCGGGTTTTCGCATACGGTTTCAAAAAGGTATCTGGAATCTTTTTCTATGTCCCAATCTGCCGTCAGGATCAGGTCAGCCCTATGCTGGTCGAGTGCCTCCCGCAGCCCGGAAAAGCTGTCAGGAAAAAATTGCAGTGTGACCTCCGGATGCGCACTTCGAAATGTCATCATAGTCTCCTTAAATGGTCTGGGAAGAGGCTGCCCTCCTATAATACCCACACGTAACTGTCCTCCACCGGCATTCATTGTGCGTGCTTTCTCTATAATTTCATCGAATAGCTGCTCATAACCGGGCAGTTCCTGCATCAAAACCACTGCTGCAGGAGTCAGCCGCAAGCGGTTTTTGTGCCTCACAAACAGCGTAAGGTTCAACTCTTCTTCAATGGTACTGATTATCCGGCTGAGGGCAGGCTGGCTAATGTACAGCTGTTTTGCGGCTGTAGTAAAATTCAGGCATCTTGCCGCAGTTAAAAAACATTGGATTTGTCGTGGTGTCATGGTTGAATCTCCATTCTCCGTTTCTTTTTTGCAATATATCACAGGAAATATTGGCTCACGTTGCAAACACTTAAATAATAGTAATGTACGTTGATTATGGGAAATCAAACAATCTATCCTTCAATTTTATCTATTCATCCGGAACCATTCAACTGCCGCTCAATCCACTCCATCAAGACATCCACATCATACTCCTGCTGTTTCTCTGTCAGCTCACAGCCTTTCGGAATCTTATGCCACTTCTCCAGGCATCCCCGGCAACAGGTCGCTGTCGCGTGTTGCGCGATAAAAACGGGATGGCCTTTCATCGGCGTCTGCTTCCCATCATTCGGGATCACTGCCGGAACAAGTCTTTTCTGCACAAAGTCCCACGCATGGGAGCGGATCACATCCTTCCCCTTCTCTTTTACATATACACGATCATTGGAATTGAGGGAAAAACTGCTCCGTTTCCCATCTGTTGTATCTTACTCATGTTACATTTCCCCGCTTTCGGATTCCTCAAACCTCTTCTTACTATTTAGATACTCATTGTACACCGCATTGCTATGTTCCAGTTGCTTCTTCTGCATAATCATATTCCGGTCACTCAAAATCGCCAGCATCTCATCCACGATCTCTCCCTCCGGAAGTTCACTGTAATGGGAAAGATAAAATATCATTCTCTGTGCCGTGAAGTCCGTGTTCAGGTTCTGCGTGACCAGATCACAGAATCTTTCCTGGTATCCTCTGTCCAACAGTTTCTGATACAGTTCCATGCTTACTTTCGACTTTGATTTCATAAAACACACCCGCTTTTATTATCTTTAGCACCTCCGATTCTGCGCTCGCAAAAGCCACAAAATCCCTTTCACAAGCCGTGCATCTGCATCCGCAAAATGCCCTCCCTTGTTCCACTGCAAAGCTGTCTTTTTTACAGCCGGATTTTTCTTCAGCAACTCATATGTTTCTCTCGTACAGTCACCGACCGTTGACATCAACGGATTTTTTGCCCGCTCTTCTTTACTCCCAAGGCTCAGATAGATATATGCATCTCTCATCAGTTTCTTGCTTCGGATATACTCCATCCAGCCGTCAATCCATAAGGATCCGGAGCAAGACGTAGCTCCATCAAATACATCTGATTCCAGAAGTGCCCAGAGTGCAAAGAGCCCGGAAAGCGAATACCCCGCTATATATTGGGGCGCATTCTTCGGAATGAACCCGCCCGCTTTTAACTCCGGGATACATTTCTCCACTAGCCAGGTGCATGTCTCCGAACCTCCGCCGCTAAATGCCTCATCTCCAAAAGCAGGTCTCGCAGGCCACGGCGAAAGCTGTGAATTCCAATCAGATATTTCAAATACTATCAGGTTATATTCCATGTCCCCGGCTTCTTTTTTCAGAAGTTCATCCAGCCGGTCCGCATCTCCGCCTGTTTTTTCAGATTCTCCCACATAAATACAGGCACCGCTGTCACCATGATAGTATAAATTCACCCTCACTCCGTCAATCTGCGCCGTCACTGTTACACCTCACATATCAGCGTTTCTAATTTCAATCTGGCACGCCTCCATTGCTGCCAAAGCGTTCTTATGGCTTTCCGGCGTGACGCCCGCACAACAACCGGCATCCACGCTAATCGGAACCTCCGGGAGCGCTGCCTTAAGCAGCATCGCATTCGATATGACGCAGATATCTGTACAAAGACCAATGAGCTGCACTTCCTCCAGATTGGAAAGCCCGGCCGCATACTGTGCAAGTCCCATCGAGCCAAATGTCACTTTATCAAATATCCTGCTGTCTTCCACCGGAAGCTC
>JAJQAD010000125.1 GCA_021204005.1 Clostridiales bacterium | reverse complement strand
AATTTCTCCGGTACAATGACCGCGGAGCTGTGCAGACAGGCAATATTGAACGCCTTCGTCGGGGCGATGCAGGTAATGCTGTTGTCCCGGCATGTCTCAGACACGGAAGCAAACGGGATATAATCACAGCCGGGTTCGGTCAGATCACAGTGGATTTCATCGGAGATTACGGTGACGTGGTGCGCGGCGCAGAGTTCCCCGATCCGCGCGAGTGTCTCCCGGTCCCAGATTTTTCCGATCGGGTTGTGCGGGTTGCACAGGATCATCATACTTGTCTGCGGGTTCGCCAGCTTTTTCCCCAGATCTTCCCAGTCAATGCGGTAGGATGTGGTTTCTCTGTCGTAGATCAGCGGATTTTCCAGCACATTGCGGCCGTTGTTGACGATGCTGTTAAAAAACATATTGTAGACCGGTGTCTGTACCAGGACATTTTCTCCCGGGGAGGTCAGTTTCCGCACACAGGTCGAGATGGAGGGGATGACTCCCGTGGAAAAAATCAGCCAGTCTTTTTCCATGGTCAGACCGTGGCGTTCCTCCCACCAGCGCATGATGGAGGAATACCATTCTTCCGGCAGGATGGTGTAGCCGAAGATGCCGTGATCCACTGCCTTCCTGAGCGCCTCGCGGACGGCGGGGGCAGTCTCAAAATCCATATCTGCGACCCACATGGGCAGTTCGTTTCCGCTGACTTCCCATTTCAGGGAAGATGTACCCCGCCGGTCAATTATTCTGTCAAAATCATAGGACATGATATCCGTTTCCTCCTTTTGCCGTCTCTGAAATACATGTTTGTGCGTGTAAAAGCATATGATTTCCTGTCATATACCGGTTCGCGCGATTCTTTTTTAACATCTGCATAAGATTTTTGTTTTATTCGGATCTACCCTGTCTTTCTCAATGATCAGCTCCCCAATACTTTCCGCGGTGATCATGCCGGAAGTAGGATTGAGCACACTGTCGATTTTACTCGTGATCTCAGCGTCCACGGAGGAGTACTCGAAAGCCAGGGTGGTGTTGATGAGCTTACAGTTTTTCATGATCAGGTTGTCGATATAGCACATGCCCTGGAGGCTTTCGATGGTGCAGTTGATGAGCGTCAGATTTTTTGCGTTCCATCCCAGGTACTCACCGGAGATAAAAGAATCCTGCACGGTGATGTTTTCCGAGTTCCAGAAAGCGTCCTTGGAGAGCATCTTCGCATTTCTGACGGAAGCATTTCTGACGCCGTCAAAGGAGTAGTTGCCCACCAGGGTAAAACCGTCGATATCCATATCGGTGCAGTTCATAGCGAAGTAATCGCCCTTTGCATATACCTGCCGAAGCGTGACATCGGTGCAGCTCCACAGAGTCTCGGCCGCGTTGGCAAAAGAGACCTGGCTTAACTTCAGCCCTTTGCACCGGCGGAAATTCTTCGGCGCTTCAATGACGCAGTCTTCCACGGAAATGTCGTTGGTGTACCATACGCCGGCGCGCGCCATCTCAAACCAGGTGGTCCGCTCCGCATGAATGTGCTCACAGTACCAGAGCGGGTATTTCCAGCGGAACATACAGTCGTAGAGGGAGATATTACTGCTCTCTTTTAACGGCGACTCGCCGTCGTCAAAAATTGTGTCGTAAATATTGAGATTATCGGAGGAGAACAGCGCGCGCTCTCCGGTTAAAAACTGCTGATGAATTTCTTCTCGCATTTTTGTCAGTGTCCTTTCTGTCTGAACTTTATAGCTTAAAAAGCAGATATGCCGTTATTTATAGAGCATAGCACAAAAGCGGAAACTGTGCCAGTGTTTCGCCTGGGAACTGCATAGATTAATATCTCAACAGTTCCTTACGAATAAAGTGCACAAGAAAGAATTGTATCGGACTTTTCTGAATTTTTCAAGACCTTATGTCTGCTTTTTGCCTTGCCTGCTTTGCGATATAATGATATAACTGATTTATCCGCAGAAGAGCCGGGCATTTGAGGGGCGGATGCAGGGAAGCTTCAGGGATGAAGTTTTTTCTTATGGTGCCGGTTTCGCATATAGAGTAAGGATGGAAAGAGTATGATGCAAAGACAGGAGGAACACCGCTATATTACGCCGGTCAATATCACATTTGCTGTGATCAATGTGGTGGTTTTTGTGGTGCTGGAGATATTGGGAGACACATCGGACGCCGCTTTTATGCTGCAGCACGGGGCAATGTACCCGCCCGCGGTGCTTTATGGCGGAGAGTGGTACCGCCTGGTAACATCCGCGTTTCTTCATTTTGGAATATCTCATCTCATTAACAATATGGTTCTGCTGGTCTGCCTGGGGAGTTATCTGGAGAGGGCTTACGGGAAAGTGAGATTCCTGATTTTTTACCTGGTCTGCGCAGTGGGCAGCAGCCTGGTCTCCATGGGGCATATGCTTTACACGCAGGAGCTTGCAGTGTCGGGCGGCGCTTCCGGCGTGATCTTTGGCATGATCGGAGCATTGCTGTTTCTGGTCCTCAAAAATAAAGGCCGTTTTGAGGACCTGTCCCTGCGGCGGTTTCTGCTGATGATGGCGCTCTCTCTGTACTATGGATTTTCCACAACCGGCGTGGATAACGCGGCGCATGTGGGAGGACTGCTGGTGGGATTCCTGATGGGTGTGCTTTGCGGGGTACTGGGGAAGAAGTGAGATAAGTATGTTTTCCTTGATTTTTTATAAAAAAACAGATATAATAACAAAACAGATACATGACATTTCTGATTTGTTACAAATCTGGAGGTGAGGGATGAATGTTGTTGTATGAGTATCTGCTGAAAACATATCCGGCGAATGAACCTATTTTTTCTTCGGATCTTAAAATTGAGGGTATTTCTGATGTAAATGTAAGAAGACAGCTCGGGAAATTGGTAGACACGGGGCTGATAAATCGTTATGATACCGGCATTTATTATATTCCGGCGAAAAGTATTTTTAAGTCCGGGTCACAACTCTCTCCGGAGAAAGTGCTGGAATGTAAATATCTGAAGAACAAGGGGGAATTATGTGGTTATATGTCAGGTCTGATGTTTTTTAATCAGATGGGATTGACTTCACAGATTCCGATGCAATTTGAAGTCGTTAGCAATAAGGCGACTACAGATTATAGAGAGACATCTTTGGCAAAGAC
>JAJQAD010000060.1 GCA_021204005.1 Clostridiales bacterium | reverse complement strand
AAAGATCAAGTGGAATTTACTCTTGCACTGGAATTTACTTTTTCAATTCAGCTTTTTCAGAAATATTTCACAGATTTTTGTAATATTTTTGTAACAACCTATGCACTATACCCTGCCTGGCAGCCGTTTCATCAGCAGTATCTTTCTGCCCGGAGAAACAGAATCCGTCTCCAGATGATTCAGATTCCGGATTTCGCTGACCGTAGTCCGGTACTGCTTCGCAATATTCCACAGAGAATCTCCCGGCATCAGCGTCAGCCCGACCATCGACGGCTGTGCGCGCCATGGCTCCAGATCCGGGTCCGTTTCTTCGATCTGCGTGATGCATTCCAGCTCATTCAGAGTGACTGCCATTGCCTCCAGACGGATCACTGCCTGCACTTCCACTTCCCTGCTGTTTTTCATCAGGAAAGATAATGCCTGCAGTGAATGCTGCAATTCGACATCATCTTCCGCCTGCAATCCTGGAATTTCTATGAGATGGGTAAAAGGCAGCACCCCTTCCATCGCTTCGAGCGGCGCGCTGTCGCTGGCTGTCAGGCACAGGATGCAGATCCGCACGACCCCCTCCACCTGTATTCCTTCCGCCGTGTAACTTACACGGTCAATCTCCTCCGCACCAAAGCCCGCACAAATCTGCAGGATATCACTATCCTGACTCTGAATCCGTATCGTATCGTTCACCCGGCAGGAGGATTCATTTTTCATGCGCAGGCCGGTGCATGTCACCTGGTTTTTATGTAATACCAGATCGCTGTCCAGAGCGTAAGCATCCCGCAGGACTTCCCTTTTTTGTTCCTCATACATCCGGATATCAGCCAGAAGAGCCGCTTCCGCCAGAACCGTCCGTGCCTCTCCATCCTCATCGCTTCCTGCGCTGCAGGACAGATTCTGCACCCGCGCCGCTATACAGAAAACCAGATCGCTGTCAGCTTCCGGCATCTCAAATTCACAATGAAAAGGAACTTTTTCCGTAAACCACTGGAGATTGTCACTCTCCTCCCCCACATAAGCGATAAAAATCTGAATTTCTCCCTGTACAACCAACATTCCCGGCGACAAACGGCGATCCATCCCAAAAACCTGCGCCTGCTGCCACAGAATCTGCCGGATGTTCGGCTTGTTGGAGGGAATACGGACTTCCTCCCGGATCATGCAGCTTTCTTTTCCGTGATAGCGCAGTTCCAGAAACTCCTGTTCCTCCATCCGCTGCTCCGGCGGATTTTCCATATCGACACCACCCGGCATATTAACGTCGTACCGCCGCCTCGCCTCAGCCCGCAGATTCAGCAACGCACGAATGTTCAGCTTTCTGGAATTGGCAATCCGAACCGACAAATCTTCCAGAACCGGCTCGACGCTGACCAGGTCAAATTCATCCCTCTCCTCCACGGCAAGAGTTTCCTGAAATGGGATCTCTCCGTCCAGGCTTGCAATCTTCCAGGCATTCTGATCGGTTTTATAAAGGACACGGTAGCGCACTCCGCCTCTGACCATCACATGACCCGGACCGGATTTTATCTCATCCACCCGGATATCTCCGTCGGTCAATATCACGGAAAAGAGATCCGGCAGAAAATCCGGCAGATGATATACTTCGTCAAACGTCGCCTGGGCTGAGGCGGCGCCCTGTTTTCGCTCCATCTGTATCTGGGTTGTAATTAATTCCATTGCTTTCCTCCCTGAAAAAATATATGTTTAATTCTGACTTTATGTCTCCTGTATCATTCAAATATTATGTTTTCCTCTAAGCGTTCCGTTTTAATCACCAGGTATGGATAGCTCACCGCTTTTTCTACCTCTTCGCCGCTCTCAGGCCCGATCAGCTCCGCCTTAAAATAAATCGCATTGTCGGCCAGGTACAGTTCCCTCATCTGAATGCTGTACCCGCCGGTCTCCTGCATTCCAAACCCGCGGACAATATAAAGATAATCATCCTCGCGGTACGTCATTTTCAGATCATCGGTCTTGTTCTCCTCAATTTCCTCCGCAAGTGTCTCCGGTATCTCTGATTCTGCAAGAACCGTATATTCCAGGTCACGGACTTTTTCCGTTCCCGCCTTTTTCAGCGTGCACCCGCAAAGTGAAAATGCAGTCAGGACAACAATCAGCAAGAGCATACGCTTTTTCCCCATGAGCCATACTTCCCTCATGATTCCTTATTTCATTGTATGAACGGGAGGAAAATGTTATGAACCTTATTTCCACGGAATGCAGGAATGCATCTGAAATCTTTTCTATTTGACGATTCTGGCAAAACATGATAGAGTGAATTTGCATGTGTACAAATAAAAACAACGATCTGTCTGTTACACAATTATAAAAAGTAACGCCGGGGGAGGATGCGAAAAAATGCTAAGGACAATCGCAGCGGTAGGTTTTGCTGTTTTATATCTGATTTTAGGGATACCGGTACTGGGAATTGAATATCTGATTGGGAAAGTAAATCCGTACAGGCGGGACATCAGCAGCCTGCGGATGGTGCAATGGGCGTTCCGGGTGATCAACCATATCTGCGGTGTAAAAACGACTGTGATCGGCTTTGACAACATTCCAACAGATCAGGCTGTACTGTATGTGGCCAATCACAACAGCTATTTTGACATTATCATTACATATTCCATGTGCCCGACGCTTACCGGATACATTTCCAAGGACGACATTGAGAAGGTGCCCCTGCTGAACATCTGGATGAAACGGCTCTACTGCCTGTTTATGAATCGGGATGATGTTAAGCAGAGCCTGAAAGTGATTCTGAAAGGTGCGGAGCAGGTCAAAAACGGAATTTCCATGTGTGTCTTCCCGGAGGGTACCCGGGGGACTTCGGAAGAAATGCTTCCTTTTAAAAACGGAAGTATGAAAATAGCAGAAAAAACCGGTTGTCCGGTCATTCCCATCGCCATCTCAAATACGCGGAAAATCATCGGAGATCACTTCCCGCGCGTGATTCCGACTCATGTGATTGTGGAGTACGGCGCACCCATCTATCCCAATGAGCTTTCAAAAGAGGAGCGGAAATCGTTGGGAAAGATAACGCAAAACGCCATCCAGAAAATGCTGGACCGCGCTGCCGCGGAGCGCGTCTGATAAAAGAAACAAAGTCTGAACCGTTACACATCATTGTGTAC
>JAJQAD010000175.1 GCA_021204005.1 Clostridiales bacterium | reverse complement strand
CGCTGGTATTGCAAAGATTGAGTGAATTTCTTATGGATAATATCAGCAATCTGACGTCTCCGAACAAAGTCAGTCAGATGTTGACGGCGAATGCAACCGCAACCAATCATGTGACAATCGGCAAATATATCAAATATCTGTGCAATGCCTTTGTTTTTTATGATATTAAACGGTATGATATCCGTGGGAAGAAATACCTTGAAAGTTCGGAAAAATTCTATCTCTGTGATATCGGTATCCGGTATGCTGTTTTAGGAAGCAGAAATATGGATTATGGAAGAGTGTATGAAAATATAGTATGCATCGAACTGCTGCGTCGGGGCTATTCTGTATATGTCGGAAAGCTGTATCAGAAGGAAATCGATTTTGTGGCACAGAGGGGAAGTGAGAAAATATATATTCAGGTGAGCGACAATATCTCAAATCCAGACACTTTTGAGAGAGAGGTTTCTCCATTGCTGCAAATCAGAGATGCGTATCCAAAAATAATCATTGCGCGGACAAAGCATGACAAATATAGTTATGAAGGAATAGAGGTTTATGATGTAGCGGATTGGTTATTGCGTGAATAATAAAAAGAACAGGAGAATGCCGTAGCTTTCAATAAATGACAATGCGGCAGCGTAAAAGAAGCGGTTTTATGCTGGTTGTCAGCCGAGATGCTTTTCTGTTATCTGTTGCGCCGGAAAGAAAAGTTCCCGGCGCAGCAGGCAGTCATAGTGCAATAACAACGTAAATACTACTCGTCCACAGGAATCAGGTCAGCCGAATTCCCCGCTCTGTGAATTCAATCTTCCTCTCCTTGTAGAGATGACCAACGGCGCGCTTGAACGCATTCTTGCTCATGTGCGCCTCTCTTTTTATGATCTCGGGGGATGCCTTGTCGTTAAAAGGCAGGACGCCGCCGTACTCCGTGATCAGCTGGAGAACTTCCTTAGCATCGCTGTCAATCTGTATGTAGGCTTTTTCGCGGATGGTAAGGTCTAACTTGCCGTCTTTTTTTACTTTCGTGACAGTTGCGGAAACAACATCTCCGATTTTGAGCCCGGATGTGTTTTCGTGGCCGGGAATCATGGCGGAATAGCGGTCGTCCACCGCGACGAAAGTGCCGAAATCACGGCTGAATTCATAAATGCGTCCGGTTACGGTGTCCCCCGGCTGATACGAGTGATCTGTCTGAAGCAGATGGTATAATCCCTTCATTGTGGCGCAGAGCCGGTCGCTTTTGTCGGCATAGAGGGTGACCAGGATCTCGTCGCCCTCATGCAGCGTGCGGAGCTGCTCTTTGTAAGGAAGAAGGAGATCTTTTTCCAGTCCCCAGTCGAGAAACGCGCCGATGCGGGTAATCTGAGCTACGCGGAGCAGTGCGACGCTGCCGATGGTCAGGCGCGGCTCCCGTGTGGTCGCGATCGGGCGGTCGCTGGAATCTTTATACAGGAAAACCTCCAGCTGATCTCCGGGTCGGATGCCATCGGGCACCTGCCTGGCCGGCAGTAATACGCGATTGTCGTCGCCCGGATTGTCAGCGAGGTAGATGCCAAAATCTACCTGTTTTACTACGGTGAGTGTCTGTTTTTCTCCTAATTTCATAAAAAATCTCCATTCCGCCGTCCTGTCGGGCGGCACATATTTTCAGGGTATTTGGGAAAGTTGGTTCTTTTGGCTTTTCCGGGGCAGCAGGTAGGGAAGTGTCGAAAAATTACTGATGTATTCTGCACCGCCCAATACGCGAATTTCGGTTCCTATAAGCCTCGCCGTAGTCCGACGCGGCGGAATATTCCGTCAGCAGTCCTCCCGGAACAGTATGACTTCGCCGTCCGCCTCGGCGTATTCTATCGGATCTCCGGTTCGGAACTTAGCCCTGGCCCCGGTGGCCTCAGTCACTTTTTCGGAAAAACGGGAGACATCAGCAAGCGGCAGAATCACATCCAGTTCCACCGTATCGGTGTAGCGGCTGTCCAGAACGGCGGCTTTTTCCTCCGCGATCAGAAATTGCAGCTTGCCTACATAATTATAATCCGTATAGATGGTCAGTTTACAGCCGGTTTTCCTCTCGACGATGACACTGTGGGCAAGCCCCTCCTTTGCGGCGGTCTGGTAAGCGCGAACCAGCCCTCCGGTGCCGAGGAGTGTCCCGCCGAAGTAACGGGTGACGACCACGATGCAGTTGTGGATCTCCTCATGCAGGAGTACATTGAGGATTGGCCGGCCGGCAGTTCCTCCGGGTTCGCCGTCGTCGCTGCACCGCTGCAGTTCCGAATGGCTGCCAATGGTGTAGGCATAGCAGTTATGCCGGGCATCCCAGTATTTCTTTCGTGTCGCCGCAAGAAAATCCAGGGCTTCGGTCTCTGAAGCGACCGGATGAACGGTGGCGATAAAACGCGATTTTTTTTCTTCAATCTCTCCCTGCCCGCCGATATGTACTGTTCTGTATGACATAAATAGGGTCTCCTTTGCCTGACTTTTGACATTATAGCATATTAATGGTAAAATGGAATACAAAAATGTGAGTCGGGGTATGGAGGTTTGCTATGAACTATGGCAGGAAAGGCGTAGAAAAAAGGCGGGCTGCGCTGTTGCCGCATGGGCGCTGGATATGGAATAAGATAAAAGTGATTCTTTTGTCGGCAGCGCTGATACTGGCAATCGGAGCGGTTTGGTACGGCGGAACCGCCGTATATGATGCGGTGATGGAGGTCATTGCGGAGGCTCCCGACATCAGCACCATTGACGCGACGCCTACCGGATATATGTCTGTCGTTTACGATGCCGACGGCAATGTCACGGCCCAGCTTGTGGCGAGCGGCTCCAACCGCGTGTATGTGACGCTGGATGAGATCCCGGAGGATCTGCAGCACGCTTTTGTCGCGATTGAGGACGAGCGTTTCTATGAGCACAATGGCATTGACCTGAAAGGTATTTTCCGAGCGGGTTTGGTCGGCATTTCCACCGGTACGTTCAGCGAAGGCGCCAGCACCATCACGCAGCAGTTGCTGAAGAACAATGTCTTTGATGAGTGGACTTCAGAGACCACACAGCAGCAGAGATTTACAAGAAAAATCCAGGAGCAGTATCTGGCGCTGCAGCTGGAACAGGAAGTTTCCAAGGACTGGATCATGGAAAACTATCTGAATACCATCAATCTGGGTCAGAATACCCTGGGCGTCCAGGCGGCATCCACCCGTTATTTCGGAAAGGATGTCTCAGAACTGACCCTGTCTGAGTGCGCGGTGATCGCAGCGATCACGCAGAACCCATCTCAATACAATCCCATCTCCTCTCCGGAGGAGAACAACGAACGCAGACTGAAAGTTCTTTCTAATATGAAAGAACAGGGATATATTACACAGGAGGAGTACGACGAGGCGGTTGCAGACGACGTATACTCCAGAATCAGTGAGCATAATACGGCTTATGAGAGCGAGGTTTCCAATGTAACCTCTTACTTTGTGGACGCTCTGACGGAGCAGGTGCTGGAAGATCTGCAGACAGAGCTTGGATACAGCGAGTCAGAGGCGTACAAGGCTTTGTATAGCGGTGACCTTACCATTTATTCGACGCAGGATCCGGAGATTCAGGCTATCTGCGACGAGGAGGTAAACGACAGTTCGAATTATGAGATTGCGACGCAGGTGTCCTTTTCCTATGCGCTCTCTATTCAGCAGGATGACGGCTCTGTGGTGAATTACAGCGAACAGTCCATGCTGTCCTGGCTGAAAGAGGAGAAAGGAAAATCCACGCTGAATTTCAGCAGTGAGGAGGCCGCTGCGGAAGCGGTTAATGAATATCGCGAGTCTGTTCTTCTGGATGGCGGGACGGTGATCGGGGAAAATCTTACGTTCACCACGCAGCCGCAGGCATCCCTGACCATCATTGATCAGAGCACCGGCGAAGTGAAAGCTCTGGTGGGCGGAAGAGGAGAGAAAACGGCGAGCCTGACGTTGAATCGGGCATATGATACAACGATGCAGCCGGGGTCAACCTTTAAAATATTGTCTACTTATGCGCCGGCTCTGGATAAAGGTCTTGTAACTCTGGCGACCGTCGTCAAAGACGAGGCAGTTACTTATGCAAACGGAAAGGTCGTGAAAAATTCGGGAGGAACGTATCACGGAAATGTCACAATCCGGACAGCCATTATTAACTCCTATAATACAGTGGCGATCAAGACCAGCCGCGAGGTGACAATTGAAGAGTGTTATCAGTCTGTGCTTGATTTCGGCATCACGACACTGACGGATGAGGACGTTGTGGAAGCCCTTCCTCTCGGCGGTATCACAAACGGAGTCACAAATACGGAACTGACTGCCGCATATGCTGCAATTGCGAACGGCGGCGTTTACAATGAGCCGGTTCTGTATACGCAGATCGTAGATCATGACGGTAATGTCTTAATCGACAAGACTCCGGAATCGCACAGGGTAATCGAGGAGACGACAGCATGGCTTCTGACTTCCACCATGGAAGATGTAGTGGATTCCGGTACCGGCCGTGCGGCAAATTTTTCGGGCATGTCCATAGCCGGTAAGACCGGTACAACAAATTCGACCCGTGCATCCTGGTTTGTCGGTTATACGCCGTATTATACCTGTGCGGTCTGGGGAGGATATGACGACAATTCCGAACTGGAGTCAACGACTTTTACAAAGACGCTGTGGAAAAGTGTCATGTCGCGTTTGCATGAGGATCTGGAGGATACGGGCTTTTCCAAACCGGATGGTATTGTTACATGCACAATCTGTAATGATTCCGGATTGCTGGCCAGCGGTTCCTGCACTTCGACTCATACAGAATATTTTTCCAGCGGCACAGCCCCGACTTCCGTATGCAGTTCCCATGTGACAGTGAAGATCTGTACAGAGAGCGGCAAACTGGCAGGAGAGTATTGCCCGGAGGAGTCGGTAGAGGAGAAGACATTCCTAAAGAGCTCTGTCCCGGAAGAAACCTGCGATGTGCATACGGAACCGGAGGAAACGGAAGAGGAAGAAGAGACGGTAGAAGGCGAAACAGAGGGTGAAAGCGTCCAGGGAGAAGCGGAAAGTCAGGACGAGGACGCAAAGACAGAGAAAAAGACAGAACAAAAGACAGAGGAAAAAACAGAACAAACGACGGAGGATGAGTAAAAATTCTGTGACAAATACGTGAACTCGTTGACAAGAAAATGTTGCTTTGATATAATCTTTTGTGCGTGAAATGTAACAATTATGTAACAACTTAAGGCACAGGAGATTTATATGAAAGTATATACAAAAAGATTAGCGGCATATTTGCTTACGGGAACAATCATTCTGACCGCAGGGGTTACTCCGGTTATGGCGGATTCGTTGGAATAGGATGCGGTAAGTCGGGCAAGCGGTCTTTCGCTGGCGCTTGCGGATGTCGAAGCGCAGGAAGGCGATTCTCAGGAGACGGCGACGCAGGCTCTTGTGGATGCAGGGGCGGTTGCGCTGGATGACGAAGAATCCGGGGATGAATATGCGAATATCGGTGTGATAGAAGCCAGCGGTTATGTCAATGTCCGGGATACGGCATCCACGGATGGAGAGATTGTTGGAAAGATGGAAAATCACTCGGTTGCCTTTGTGGAAAGCGAGGAGGATGGCTGGTACAAAATTACCTCCGGATCAATTTCCGGATATGTGCTGGCAGAGTATCTCACGGTTGGAGATGCGGAGCTGATTGATTCCGTAAAAACCCGTGTGGCAACGGTGAACGCGGATGCTCTGAAAGTCCGTGAGGAGGCTTCCACGGATGCGGCGGTTCTTATGACTGTTGCGGCGGATACGCAGCTGGAGGTTGTGGATGAGGATACTGCAGAGTGGGTGCATGTAGGGACTTCCGATACGGAGGGGTATGTTGCGGCGGAGTATGTGACCGTGGAAGATACCTATATTTATGCGAAGACACCGGAGGAAGTTTCCGGCGGAACAGCCGTGGCTTCCTATGCATTGCAGTTTGTCGGTAACCCCTATGTGTGGGGTGGGACAAGCCTGACGAACGGGGCGGATTGCTCCGGATTTATTCTGAGTGTGTATGCACATTACGGAGTTTCACTTCCTCATTCTTCCGCGGCGATGCGCTCTGTCGGGACAGAAGTGGATTATTCCGAGGCACAGCCCGGCGATATCATCTGCTATAGCGGACATGTCGCCTTGTATATCGGCGGCGGACAGATTGTGCATGCAGCCAATGAAAAGACCGGGATTACAGTCTCCTCAGCAACATATAATACGATTCTCACGGTGCGCCGGATATTTAATTAAATGTTCTGAAAATTCGATGTAAAATTCTGAGTTGATTGTGATTGAAAATCACTTTCAGACGAAAAAAATCGAATTTGCACGGCAGGAAAAACGGGAAAAATTATCAGTAATGCACAAAACGTTTGTTCCGAATTCACACTGTGGAAAACGCCTTTTTTTCATCTTTTTCTGTGGATAATGTGAATAACTTTGTTAATAAGTCGGGAAAATGGCTGATTTTCGCAAATCCTGATTGTGGAAAACTTTTTTGATAAAATTTGGATTTGTGAAACATTTCTGATTGATTTTTTGCAGTTTGTGTATATTGCTGATAATCTATTCTGAGAAAAATAACTCTTGACATCAATATTATGTATTTTTTTTCAGAAACCCTCTTTACTTTTTTGGGTGTTTTGTCTTAAAATAGGAGCAAGTGACGACAGGGGTTGGTTGCGTTAAAAATGAGGGGGCACTGATCATGATATCAAACCAGATTTTACAGACAACGATTGACGGGTTGAAGAATATTACGCGAGTAGATTTGTGTGTGATTGATACAGAGGGTAAGATTCTGGCGAGCACTTTTTCTGATGCGGACCGTTATGTGGAGCCGGCGGTGGCATTTGTAGATTCTCCGGCGGACAGCCAGGTGGTTCTCGGATGTCAGTTTTTCAAAGTGTTTGACGAGCATCAGCTGGAATACGTTCTTCTTGCATATGGCGACAGCGAGGACGTTTATATGATTGGCAAGATTGCCAGTTTTCAGATTCAGAATCTTCTGATAGCATATAAGGAGCGCTTTGATAAGGACAATTTTATCAAGAACCTTCTGCTGGACAATCTGCTTCTGGTAGACATTTATAATCGTGCCAAAAAGCTTCATATCGAGACGGATGTCCGGAGAGTGGTATACATAGTGGAGACTGACCAGGATAAGGATGGCAATGAGCTGGATCGTGTCCGCAGTATCTTTGAGGGGAAGAGTCAGGATTTTGTTACAGCGGTGGATGAGCGGAATATCATCGTGGTCAAGGAGGTTGATACCGCGGATTCCCCGGAGGATCTCCGCAAGACGGCTGAGGTGATTTACGGTCTGTTCAAAGGAGATAAATCGATTCATGTCGCATACGGGACAGTGGTCAATGAGATCAAGGAAGTGTCCCGTTCCTATAAGGAAGCGCGGATGGCGCTTGATGTGGGGAAGATTTTCTTTGAAGATCACAACATCATCGCCTACGCTACGCTGGGAATCGGGCGTCTGATTTATCAGCTGCCGATTCCGCTGTGCAAGATGTTTATCAAAGAGATTTTCGGAGGCCGTTCTCCCGATGAGTTTGATGAGGAGACGCTGACCACGATCAACAAATTTTTTGAGAACAGTCTGAATGTCTCTGAGACGTCTCGGCAGCTGTATATCCATCGTAATACGCTGGTGTATCGGTTGGATAAGCTGCAGAAGAGCACAGGGCTGGATCTGAGAGTGTTTGAGGATGCGATCACGTTCAAGATTGCCCTGATGGTCGTTAAATACATGAAATATATGGAATCTTTAGAATATTAGAATATCAGACTGACTAGCGATTTCTAATTGACTTTCCCTCTTAACGGTGAAGGTGTTGAACAGTTAAGAGGTGACTTAAAATACAGGTTTGGGGGACATGAGAGCAGAAGAATGTGTCCCCTTTTCTATTGAAATAAAGGGTCGGGTGTATTTGCAGCATGCACGGCAGATACAAATTATCTATTACTGACAGGAGGACAGGTAGTGATTACATTAAAAAATGTCAGCAAAGCTTATATCGAGGGCGTCCCCGCGCTGGAGAATGTGAGTATTCATATCGATCCGGGTGAGTTTGTGTTTGTCGTGGGCGACAGTGGATCCGGTAAATCTACGCTGATCAAGCTCCTTTTGAAAGAGCTTGATCCGACATCGGGGACGATTATTGTAAATAAGAAGAATCTGGGCAAGCTTCGGCGGAAGCAGGCGCCGTATTTCCGGCGGAATATCGGATGCGTGTTTCAGGATTTCCGGCTCCTCAAGGATAAGGATGTCTATGAAAACGTTGCGTTTGCGCAGAGAGCAATCTCCGCCTCGAACCGTTCTATTAAGAAGAAAGTGCCTAAGGTTTTGTCGGAAGTAGGACTGGCGGCAAAGTATAAGTCCAAACCGCATCAGCTTTCCGGCGGAGAGCAGCAGAGAGTGGCGATTGCCCGAGCACTGGTGAATCAGCCGAAGATTCTCCTGGCCGATGAGCCGACCGGAAATCTGGATTCGGGAAATGCCTGGGAGATTATGAAACTGCTGGAGGAGATTAATCAGAACGGCACCACGGTTCTGGTGGTAAGCCACAATATGGAGATTGTCGGGCAGATGAATAAGCGCGTGATCACTCTGCAGCAGGGACATGTGGTGGACGATACGCAGATGGGCGGTGAACTGATATGAAAATCAACACGATAGGCTATACGATAAAAGAGGGCTTCCGCAATGTCTGGATTAACAAGATTTTTTCCATCGCGTCTGTTGCGACTATGGCGGCCTGCATTTTCCTCTTTGGTATTTTTTATTCCATACTGGTGAATTTTCAGAGTGTGGTTCAGGATGTGGAGTCCGGCGTGGCGATCACCGTATTTTTTGATGAGGGGACGACGCAGGAGCGTATAGATCAGATCGGTGAGGAAGTGGCGTCCCGGGAGGAGGTTTCCAATTTTAACTTTATCTCCGCTGACGAGGCGTGGGAGGATTATAAACTGATTTATTTCGAGGGAAACGAGGAGGCGGCTGCCGCCTTTGGCTCTGAGAACCCGCTGGCGAACGAGGCTTCCTATGAGATTTATATGGAAGATATCTCCCAACAGCAGGTTCTGGCGGAATATCTGGAAGGCCTGGAGTCTGTGCGGGAGGTACGCCAGTCCGAGACGGTGGCAAACACGCTGTCTGACGCGAATAAACTGATCGGTGTGGTCTCTATAGCCATTATTATTATACTGATTTGTGTGGCAGTTTTCCTGATAAGCAACACGGTTCGTACCGGTATCACGGTGCGGAAAGAAGAGATCGGTATTATGAAGATGATCGGGGCGACCGATTATTTTGTCCGTGCGCCGTTTGTTGTGGAAGGTGTTCTGATCGGAGCGATCGGGGCCATTATCCCGTTGGCGCTTCTGTACGTGATGTATGGAAGGATTATTACTTATGTGGGAGAAAAATTCGGATTCCTGAGCAATATGATTTCCTTTGTGTCGGCGCGGTCTGTGTTTACGATACTGCTGCCGGTGGGATTGATTCTGGGAATCGGCATCGGTTATATCGGAAGCCGGGTTACGGTGCACCGGCATATAAATGTATAATTTTGCTTGGAACTGTTATGTGATGAGAAGACGCACCGCAAGGTGCGTCTTTGCGTAAAAATGCGGTTTAATTCTAAATTCCGGACCGGATACATAGATTAATATATCGGATTTATTTTTGATTTATGTTATATTATAAAGTGATTATGGCGGGGCAGAGTACAGGAAAGAAATATGGCGAATAATAAGAGAGAATATGAGATGGACAGTGCGGAAAGCAGACCGGAAGTGATATCGGATGATCCGGCTTTTACTGTGGATGGGAACGAAATCAAAGCTGGCAGACCTGGGAAAGGTTCCACGAATGAAAGACACAGCAGGAAGAGGCAGCGTGGAAATCATGGGTTTGCGAAGGGATTTCTGTCTGGGATGATTGTAGCGGTGATCGCGGCTGCGGCAGTTTTTTCTGTGGCATCCGGGACGGGAAGCGGCCTGCTTTCTTCTACCGGCGAGAAAGTCCTGGACAGCGATACGGTAGATAAGATTGAGACTCTGGCGGCCTATATCCAGAATTCTTATTATGAGGATGTAGATATTGAAGATCTCCGCGATGGTCTGTATGAGGGACTTTTTGAAAATCTGGATGTTTATTCCCAGTATTATACGGCGGAGGAATACGAAAGCCTGCTGGAGAGTTCTCTGGAGGGAACTTACTGTGGCATTGGTGCAAGCCTGCAGCAGGACACGGAAACGATGATGGTCTCCGTGGTACGCGTCTATGAGGGATCGCCCGCTGAGGAGGCCGGACTGGAGGTCGGGGATGTGATTTACATGGTGGATGACTACGAGGCGACAAGTATGGAATTGTCAGAGCTGGTCACTCATATCCGCGGAGAGGAGAATACATCGGTTCACCTGGTGACTTATCGAAATGGCGAGGAGATCGAATATGATATCGAGCGCAGGAACCTTACTTTCCCTACGGTGAGCAGCGATATGCTGGATGGTTCGGTCGGCTATATTGCAGTTTCCGAGTTTACAGACGCTACGACAGAACAGTTTTCGACGGCGCTGGATGATCTGCAGGACGCGGGGATGGAGGCTTTGATTGTCGACCTGCGCTCCAATCCCGGCGGTGTGCTGACGACAGTGTGTGATATGCTGGATGAAATTTTACCCGAAGGACTGATTCTCTATACGGAGGACCGGGAGGGGAATCGTGAGGAGTATAAGTCTACGGACGATACCTCTCTGGAACTGCCGCTGGTGGTTCTGGTGGATGAGAACAGTGCCAGTGCATCGGAGATTTTTGCGGGAGCGATTCAGGACCGGGAGGCCGGGACGATTGTCGGCGTCACCACCTACGGAAAGGGTGTGGTCCAGTCCGTTCGCACGCTGAGCGATGGGACGGCATTTAAAGTCACAACACACAGGTATTATACGCCGGGAGGCACCTGTATCCAGGATATCGGGATCACGCCTGATGTAGAGATTGAGTATGAATTTCTGGGCGGGGAGGACGATGAGTACAGCTATGAACTGGATAATCAGATTCAGAAAGCTCTGGAAATTCTGCAGGAAGACTAACCGGGAATATTACGATTTACAGCTTGTTTATTCACAAGTGCAACAGCAGCCGCTTTTACGTAATATTTACAGTCAGGTGATAGTTTTGCATCGGGAAATGTGATATACTTTGATTAAAGCGATATTTTCATAGTAAGTAAGGGAGATATTTTGAAAAGGAAAAACAGGGATGAGTGTCTTTCAAACTTAATACAGGATTACGAGAATGCGCATGTGGCGGAGATCTGCGCGGAGATGATTCAGACTGTGCGGCCTTATCTGGAGAGAATCCGGACGGATATGACGGAAAAGTATGATCGTCAGGTTGTGCAGTATATTACATCCAGAGTAAAGTCGCCGGAGAGTATTTTAAATAAGCTCATTCGCAAGCGGCGGAGCCAGACGATGGAGAAAGCGATTGAGACGTTCCATGATCTGGCAGGGATTCGTATGGTCTGCACGTTTCAGGATGATGTATACCGTGTGGTCAAGGCAATCCGGAAAGTCCCTGTGATAAATGTGATTAAGGTAAAGGATTATATCGCCCATCCGAAGCCTTCCGGTTACCGCAGTATTCACATGATCGCGGAGGTTCCGGACTGTACGGGCGACATCTTACTGGAAATTCAGGTTTGTTCCGCGGCGATGAATTACTGGGCGATGCTTGATCACTAGCTCAGCTACAAAAACAGTAAAGTGAATTCCGCGAAGCTTGAGAATATGGAAAAAGAGTTGAAATCCTATGCAATGGATATCGCAAATATAGACAAAAAGTTTCTGAAAATACGGAAAGAGATAGAAAAGCTTTGACATACATGGTGTGTGTCGGTACGGAATACTGACAACAGAGCGTGTTTTACGGTATGCCGGGAAGGACGGGGAGAAAAGTATGGAATACAAATGTTTTGACAACAGAGAATTGTCATGGTTAAAGTTTAATGTCAGGGTGCTGGAGGAGGCGGAAGACACAGCGAATCCGTTCTGTGAACGCCTTTCTTTCGCGTCGATTTTTCAGAGTAATCTGGATGAGTTTTTTGGTGTGCGCGTGGGTTCTCTCTATGATCAGATGCTGGTCTCTGAGGAAATCAGGGATAATAAGACCAACATGACCTGCCGCGAACAGCTGCTGGCTGTGTTTGATCAGGTACGGATGCTGACTCAGCGGAAAGACGCAGTGTATGCCGCTTTGGACAAAGGGCTTGAACAGCGGGGAATCGATATCGTCAGCTATGGCGAGATGGACGCGGAGGATACGGAGTTTTTGGACGCCTATTTTGAGCATGAGGTGCGTCCGCTTCTGGCGCCGCAGGTGGTGGGAAAGAAACAGCCGTTCCCTTTCCTGAAAAACAAGGCGATTTACGCGGTGGTCATTCTTGGCGATAAAAAGGTTGTCAAAGGCAGTAAAGAGACAAAAAAGGATGGTAAAAAAACCGCCAAAAAGGAGAGCAAATACTGTAAGCTCGGCATTGTTCCCTGCAGCATCGATGTGCTGCCGCGGCTGGTGCGTATTCCGACGCATCCGAACCGTTTTATGCTGATGGAGGAGCTGATCCTTCACTATGTGGCGCGGATTTTTACACATTTTGAGATAAAGAGCAAGTCGCTGATCCGGGTGCTGCGCAATGCGGATATCGATCCGGATGAGGAGATGTATGACGACGACACAGATTTTCGTCAGGTGATGGAGCAGCTGGTGAACCGGCGCCGGAGACTCTGCCCGATCAAGCTGGAGTATTCGAGGGAGATGGATGACTCGGTCATTGAGCAGATCTGTAAATATATTAAACTGAAAAAAACATATGTTTTCCGGTCGGAATCGCCGCTGGACGTATCCTTTTTCTCAAAACTCAGCGATCTGCTTCGGGGGGATAAGACACTTTTTTATGAAAAATATACGCCCCGGGTGCCGGAGTGGTTTGATCTTAACCAGAGTGTGATGCGGCAGATTGAGGAGAAAGACCGCTTCCTCTTTTTCCCGTACGAGAGCATTTCTCCGTTTTTGAAGCTGCTCCATGAGGCGGCGGAGGATCCGGATGTGGTTTCCGTAAAAATGACGCTTTACCGGGTAGCCAATGACAGCAAGATTGTCGAGGCTCTGATCCGTGCGGCGGAGAATGGCAAGGAAGTGGATGTCCTTGTGGAGCTGCGGGCGCGGTTTGATGAGGCGAACAATATTGGGTGGTCCCGCCGCCTGGAGGAGGCCGGATGTTCCGTGGTATATGGCCTGGATCAGCTGAAAGTTCATTCCAAGCTTTGCCTGATCACGAAAAAGACGGAGGGGCATATTTCCTATATCACGCAGATCGGCACCGGCAACTACAATGAAAAGACATCCCGTCTGTACACGGATTTTTCTCTGATGACGGCGCATCAGGGCATCGGCGAGGAGGCCAGCGAAGTCTTTACCCGGATGTATCTGGGCGAGGTGATGGAGGAGACAAAGTACTTCATGGTTGCTCCCAGATGTCTGCGCAACAAAATCCTGGATAAGATAGACATTGAGATTGCCCGTGCGAAAGCGGGGGAGCCGGCTTACGTGGGAGCCAAGATGAATTCCCTGACCGATAAGGTGATCATTGAGAAGCTGATAGAGGCGTCCTGCGCCGGGGTGAAGATTGATCTGGTCGTCCGCGGCGCCTGCTGCCTGATTGCGGGCGTGTGGGGAAAGACAGAGAATATCTCCATACGGAGTATCGTGGGGCGTTATCTGGAGCATTCGCGCATTTATATTTTCGGACAGGAAGACCCGGAGGTATACATTTCCTCCGCGGACTTTATGACCCGCAATACGACCCGCCGCGTGGAGGCGGCGACGCCGGTGTTTGATGAGGAGATAAAGGAGCGGGTGCTGTCCATCTTCCGGGTGCTGATGGCGGACAACGTCAAGGCCAGGGTGCAGCTTGCCGACGGCACTTATGTGCGTGCCGCGGCGGGAGGTGAGCCGCTGAACGCGCAGGAGTATTTCATGGTGGTGGGGAACCAGTAGATCTGGCCATTGTCCGTCCGTATAACGCACAAATTATATTAGTATCCTTAAAAACAGGATGGAGGGGGAAAATACAAGGTTGTGTTTTCCCTTTTTTTGCGCTATGATGATGAAAAGAAAGCGGGTGGTCAAACTGAGTGTTTTGGAATTTGAATGGGATGAAAGAAAAAACAAACGGAATATAGAGAAACATGGTATTGATTTTGATACAGCGATGATGATTTTCAATGATGAAAACAGGATAGAAATTTATGACATGGAACATAGTCAGGATGAAGATCGCTATAATACAATTGGTCTGGTTCATGATGTATTATTTGTTGTGTATACAGAACGAAAAGAAAAAGTACGTATTATCTCAGCCAGATTAGCGACGCCTAGAGAAAGGAGTATATATTATGACCAGGACTGCTACCTTATATAAAGGTCAAAAATTGACTGATGAGCAAATCCAGATGATAGAGAATGCGAAGAAGAAACCAATCGTTTATGATGAAGACTCACCTGAACTTACTCTGGCTATGGAGAAAGCTTTTCGATTGGCTGCTAAAAACAGAAACAGGTATCGTGATATTTCCTGATTTTTAAGCAGTATTATTAATACAGGATACCGGCGGAATATAGCAATTGTGATAGAAGTCAGGAGCTTTTTACAGAATGCCGATAATGACAGAAGAAATGCGCGAAATCATGGAGGCGCAGGATCAGCAGAAAACAGAATATCAGGAGCTGGCGGGCAGGATTATGGTGTTCGCCCGGGATCAGATCATGGTTTCCATGCGTTTTCTGGACCGGGCGCTGTTTCGTATGCCTATGGTTCCGGCGGATACGGTGGCGACCTACGGCGTCAACGGACAGGTGATCTACTATAATACGGACCATGTGCTGCACTCTTACAAGGAAGAGAAAAACCGCTGTACCCGTGCGTTTCTCCATATGATTTTCCACTGTATTTTCAGCCATCCGTTTCAATACGAGAAGATGGACCGGGAGTGTTGGGATCTGGCCTGCGATATCGCGGTGGAGAAGACAATACTCGATCTGAAGATTGCGGACACGCAGCTGGCCTCGGATGGAAAGCGGGAGCGTGTGATCCGGAAGCTGGAGGAACAGCTGGTCGCGGAAAGAAAGCGGGAGCGTGTGCTCCGAAAGATGGCTTCGGGCGGAAAACAGGGGAGCGAGTTCAGTGAACCGGAAGAATTGCTGGTTTCGGACGGGAGACGGCATGCATTTCGGGAGTGGGAAAAGCAGGCGCCGGCTCTGACAGCGGAACGGCTGTATCGTTTTTTTGCGGACAACCCTTCCGCAGCGCAGGAGTTTATTGAGCAGGCGGAATTATTTGAGCAGGACGACCATCTGCACTGGATTCCGAAGCGTGAGACGGACGCGGCGGATCGGACGGGGGATACGATCACGACGGATACCCGCACAGCGATGATAGGCTGCCATGAGGCGGATACCGGCGAGGATGGCGAGCAGGCGGACGACATCGATGAGGCGTTGGTGGGGCAGAGCCAGGACGACTGGGCGGACATCAGCCAGCACGCCAAGACGGATATCGAGACATTTTCCCGGGAGCAGGGATTCGGAGCGGGGAGTCTGCTTCGAAATCTGCAGGAAACATTGCGGGAAAAGCAGGATTACGGCGCTTTTTTAAGAAAATTTGCGGTCCTCGGCGAGGAGATGCATATCAATGACGACGAGTTCGACTATATCTATTATACGTACGGACTGCAGCTCTATGAGAATATGCCGTTGGTAGAACCGTTGGAATACCGTGAGAACAAGCGGATCCGGGAGTTTGTGATAGCACTGGATACCTCCGGCTCCTGCCAGGGAGCCACTGTGGAGAAGTTTCTGCGAAAAACCTATGATATATTGAAAAATACGGAGAGTTATTTTAAGCGGGTGAATATTCATATCATCCAGTGCGACTCCAAAATCCAGCGGGATGTCAAGGTCACCACGGACGAGGAGTTTGACGCTTACATGCAGGACGTGCAGCTCGCCGGATTTGGCGGCACAGACTTCCGCCCGGTGTTCACCTATGTGGACGACCTCATCGCGCGCCATGAGTTTCATAACCTGCGGGGGCTGATCTATTTTACCGACGGGCAGGGTACATTCCCGGAACACGCACCTGATTACGAGACGGCGTTCGTGTTTATTGAGGAGGGATTTACGATTCCCGAGACGCCGCCCTGGGCGATCCGGTTGGTGCTGCGGGAGGACGAGGTGTGAAAGAAAATGTGTAGCCGGGGATTCTGATAAAACAGGATGGGGAAACGGCATGTGACCGAAAAACGAGGAAAGTCAGAAAATTCATCAGGGAGAGTGTTATGAATATACAGGAAGCAAAAGAACAGATTGAGAAAACAGTGAAGATTTATCTGACAAAGGACAGATACGGCGGCTATCGGATTCCGATTCAGCGGCAGCGGCCGGTTTTCCTTCTCGGTGCGCCGGGAATCGGAAAGACAGCTATTATGGAGCAGATTGCGGAGGAACTGGGACTGGCGCTGGTGTCCTACTCGATGACGCACCACACGCGGCAGAGCGCACTGGGACTTCCCTTTATCAGTCATAAAAACTACGGCGGAATGGAGTTTGACGTGTCGGAGTACACCATGAGTGAGATTATCGCCTCCGTCTACGAGATGATGGAAAAATCCGGAAAGAAGGAGGGAATCCTTTTCCTGGATGAGATCAACTGTGTGTCCGAGACGCTGGCGCCCTCCATGCTGCAGTTCCTGCAGTTTAAGACATTCGGAAAGCATCGCGTTCCGGACGGGTGGGTCATCGCTACGGCGGGAAATCCGCCCCAGTTCAACCGTTCCGTGCGGGAGTTTGACGTGGTGACGCTGGACCGGCTGAAGGTTCTGGAGGTGGAAGCCGACTATGATACCTGGCGGAAGTACGCGGTGAATAAGGGAATCCATGGCTCTATTCTCACCTACCTGGATATTAAAAAGAGTGACTTTTATGTGATCGAGAACACGGTGGATGGGAAATCCTATGTGACTGCCCGCGGCTGGGAGGATCTCTCCGAGACCATTCTTATGTATGAGGAAAATGAGTTTGCCGTGGATGAGACGCTGATCTCCCAGTACCTGCGCAACAAGCGGATTGCACGGGAGTTTGCCGCCTACTATGATCTGTATCAGAA
>JAJQAD010000191.1 GCA_021204005.1 Clostridiales bacterium | reverse complement strand
GAGTGCGCCGACGGATCCGCCGTAGCCGAGGGCGAGTTCCGCGATCTTGCCTTTCTGGCGTAGATGGGAATTGACGCCGTGTTTCTCCACGGGGACGCCGAACATCTGGCTGGCGGAAGCGCAGTAGATGTCCTTTCCTTCTGCGAAGACTCTGGAGCGCCATTTTTCTCCGGCAAGGTAGGACAGGACGCGGGCTTCGATGGCACTGTAGTCGCTGACCACAAATTTATATCCGGGACGGGGGATGAATGCCGTGCGGATCAGCTGGGAGAGCGTGTCCGGGATGTCGTCATACAGAAGTTCCAGCGTGTCATAATCTCCGGTTCGGACAAGTTCGCGGGCTTCCGCGAGATCTGGCATGTGGTTCTGCGGGAGGTTCTGCAGCTGGATCAGGCGGCCGGCCCATCGCCCGGATCGGTTGGCGCCGTAGAACTGGAACATCCCATGATGGATGAAATCCGCTCCGGGAAGGTTAATTGTGTGGTGGTCAAGGATCTGTCCAGGTTACACAGCGGATGAGACCGAGGCAACTGGGCACACTAAAGGAGAAGCAGTCATCGAAAACAGCGTCGATGCAACCTGCACGACGAACGGATCATATGATGAGGTAGTGTACTGCACGGTATGCAATGCGGAAGTAAGCCGCAAAACGGTGACGATTGACGCAACGGGTCACAGCTATGAAGCGGTTGTAACGGAACCGACCTGTACGGAGGGAGGCTACACCACTTACACCTGCTCCGTCTGCGGCGACACTTACACAGCGGATGAGACCGAAGCGACAGGCCATAGCTGGGATGAAGGTGTTGTCACAAAGACGGCGACCTGCACGGAAGATGGTGAGAAGACCTACACCTGCAAGGTGTGCGGCGAGACTAAAACCGAAACGATAGCGGCAACAGGGCATAGTCTGACACACGTAGAGGCGGAAAAAGCAACCTGTACGGAAGATGGCAACAATGAATACTGGTACTGCTCGGAGTGCGGGAAGTATTACAGCGATTCATCCGCAACAACGGAGATCAGCCAGAGTGATACGGTGGTTTCAACGACAGGACACAGCCTGACGCACGTGGAGGCGAAAGCAGCATCATCCACGGAAAATGGTAATACCGAATATTGGTACTGCTTAGAGTGCGGGAAGTATTACAGCGATTCATCCGCAACAACGGAGATCGGCCAGAGTGACACGGTTCTCTCTGCGACGGGAAGCACTGAATCAACGGAAAACAGCGAGACGATGGCCACAGAAAACACATCTGATAATACTACATCACCTCAAACCGGTGATAGCACGAATTTGTTATTCTGGATTGCGTTGATGATTATTGGTGGCATAGGATTTTTAGGTGTCGGAGTTTATTTCAGAAGAAGAAAAGCTAATTAATCAACCCAATGGGCGGTAACGGGATGTACCGCTATCGCCCATCTAAATAGAAAGCAATTTGGTAAAATGTCAAGAGGTTTTTTGAAAATATTTTCATAGAAAAGGGTAACCTTAACAGACCTGCGGCTCTTTTGCCTAAAAAAGTCGCAAGTTAGTGGCTCGATATGGATTACCTACTCTTTTCCGGAGAGTAGAGTTGGCCTTTGTCCAGCAGACCAAAGAGCAGACGTATAAATTTACGGGAAGTCAACGCGAGTGCTCGTTTATGCTGATGCGTTCTGGTCTCAGCATATTTCTTATCATAGAAAGCCTTGTATTCAGGACAATGGCTTATAACGCTCCCAGTGGCCTCTATGATGTAGTAACGCAGATACCTGTTGCCGGCTTTGCTCATATGCTTGTCCTCGGCCACAAAGTCGCCAGAGTCATTATCGTTCCAAACGATACCGCAATATTTTGCGAGAGCATTGGCATTTGGAAAAGCTTTAATGGAACCCATTTCAGCTAAAATACCTGCTGAATAAACCTTGCCGATTCCGGGTATGGAATTCAGTATAATGTACTCGTCAGGGTTTAGTCCCTGAACTGTCTGAAGGATTGCCTTATCAATCGCTTTCAGCTCTTTTTCAAAAGAACTGATGCAGTTGAAAGAAGATGCGATTGAGATGGTAAGTGGTTCGTACAGACATTTATCAAGCCGGTATGAGTTCTTGGCTGCAGCCTGTAAAATTTTTGCTGTTTCTTCCGGATCGGCAATACGGCCTCTGCTTTTGGAATTAATAAAAGCAACAAGGTCTTCCAATGATGAGTTCACGATATCTTCATTGGTCGTGTACTCGGTAAGTATAGCTTCAGCGGTAGCACCATATTTATCCGAAAACGGGTGCTGACCATCCCGGAGCAGTGCATATTCACTGAATTTGAGGTAGATGTTGTTGAGCATGTAAATCTTTTCTCTTGCAATGCATTCAGTGATATGCATACGGTGTCTGGTAAGACGCTGCAGGGCAAGGTATTGGGAACCGCGCCACGGCTTGATTGAGATACGTCCGACACGGGCGAAATCAGCAATCACATAAGAGTCGATGCCATCGTTCTTTCCGATGTCGTTATAGGACTTTTTATAGTTCTTAACTTCTTTCGGATTGAGACAGTAAACCCTGACAGAGAATGGCGCAAGCAATTCACTGGCGGAGAGGTAATTTGCCAGATGTACGCCATAGAAGCCAGTGGCTTCCATACCGATAACTACAAACTTGAACTGATGGTTGTGTTCCAGGACATTGGAAATCATCTGTTCAATAAGGGCTGCACCTTCCTGATTGTTTTCTACAGATTTCATCTTAATGTAGAACTTCTCATGGAAATCAAGTGCGGAAACGACATGGACACGGGATGCAATGTCAATCCCAACAAACAGTGTTGAGAGGTAATCAATATGTTCTTTCACGGATTATCACCACCTTTCAATACAGAATCAAGAAACGTAATCATGGCTTATCCCAGATCACTACGCCGCCCTAAACCTCGCGTTATGAGCATTACCTGGCAGAAATACCCTGCTGGCGGCTAGATACCAGGATGCAGCATTTGTGTCATAAGTCTTGGCGTAGCGTTAGGGCTGCAAGCTTTCATTGCAATAGCATATGCTTTGCTGGAGGTGGGGAGCAGTAACCATAGCTACAGTTCTTATGAACCTTATTATAGCATCTGGGACCATGATTATAAAGTAACTTATTAACCCAATGCAGATAT
>JAJQAD010000072.1 GCA_021204005.1 Clostridiales bacterium | reverse complement strand
ATATGGATTACAGTATGACAGTAAGATTTTTTACATCTTTTTTATTGATAGAAGATAGAACAGACGGATGGACTCAGGAAGGAGACACATATGAATTCAGATATTGGAATTGATCTGGGCACTGCGAGCATTCTGGTATATGTCAGAGGGAAGGGAGTAGTTTTGAAAGAGCCCTCGGTAGTTGCTTTTGACAGAGATACCAATAAGATAAAAGCAATCGGAGAGGAGGCCAGGCTGATGCTTGGCAGGACCCCGGGCAACATCGTGACGGTTCGTCCGCTGCGCCAGGGAGTGATCTCAGATTATACCGTTACGGAAAAGATGATGAAGTATTTCATCCAGAAAGCAGTGGGGAAAAAGAGTTTCCGCAAGCCGCTGGTCAGCGTGTGCGTTCCCAGCGGTGTCACCGAGGTAGAGAAGAAAGCCGTGGAGGATGCGACATTTCAGGCGGGCGCCCGCGATGTCAAGATTATTGAGGAGCCGATCGCTGCGGCGATTGGGGCGGGGATTGACATTGCAAAGCCCTGCGGCAATATGATCGTGGATATTGGCGGGGGCACATCGGATATCGCTGTGATTTCCCTGGGCGGTACAGTGGTCAGCACCTCAATCAAGATTGCGGGAGACGATTTTGATGAGGCCATTGTCCGTTATATGAGAAAGAAGCATAACCTTCTGATCGGTGAGCGCACGGCGGAGGATATCAAGATCAAGATCGGTACCTGTTATCCGCTTCCGGAGCCAATGACGATGGATGTGAGAGGACGGAATCTGGTGACCGGTCTGCCGAAGACGGTAACCGTATCGTCGGAGGAGACGGAGGAAGCGCTTCGGGAGTCGACCCTGCAGATTGTGGATGCAGTGCACAGTGTGCTGGAGAAGACACCGCCGGAGCTGGCAGCGGATGTGTCAGACCGGGGAATCGTCCTGACTGGAGGAGGGGCATTGATCCGCGGCCTTGAGGAGCTGATCTCGGTACACACCGGGATTAATACAATGACGGCGGAGGATCCGATGACCTGCGTGGCCATCGGGACCGGTAAGTATGTGGAGTTCCTTTCCGGTAAGCGCGACGAGTAGGAAAGAATACGGTTACGAATACGGGTTTGAGAGAGGACAGTCTTTTTTGGCTGTCCTCCTTTACTGAAAAATCATAGTCATTAGACGATTTTCGAATAGACAGGCAGGGAGGAAAATGTCAGATGGAGACGGTGACCGGATATGTGCAGCATATTGTATACCGCAATGAGGATAATGGTTATACAGTGCTGCATGTGATGGAAGATGAGGATGAGGTTACTTGTGTCGGCGTCTTTTCCATGATCAGTGAGGGGGAATATCTGGAGATGGAGGGCGAATATACACTTCACCCTTCTTATGGTCCGCAGTTAAAGGTAAAATCTTATCGGATCCGGGAGCCGGAGGATGCGCTGTCGATGGAGCGTTATCTCGGTTCCGGTGCGATTAAAGGAATCGGTGCGGCTCTGGCGGCGCGTATCGTGCGCCGCTTTGGCGAGGATACATTCCGGATCATTGAGGAGGAGCCGGAGCGTCTGGCGGAAGTGAAAGGAATCAGTGAACGAAAAGCGCAGGATATTTCCGCCCAGATGGAAGAGAAGAAAGAATTGCGGCAGGCAATGATGTATCTGCAGAATTACGGCATATCATTGAACCTGGCTGTGAAGATCTATCAGACCTATGGGATAGATACTTACCGCATTCTGCAGGAGAATCCTTATAAACTGGCAGACGACGTGGACGGGATCGGGTTTCGCATCGCGGATGAGATTGAAAAACGGGTCGGCATCCATACGGACTCCGATTTCCGGGTGCGCAGCGGTATTCTCTATATCCTGCTGCAGGCGTCCCAGGAAGGGCATACCTACCTTCCGGCAGATGTGCTGACATCCCGGGCCTGTGAGCTGCTCGGCGTAGAAGCTGCCGCAGTGGAAAAGCAATATATGGATATGGCAATCGATAAAAAGCTGGTGCTGAAGCAGTCGGCGGATCTGCTCCAGGTCTATGCGGCATCCTATTATTATATGGAAGCAAATGTGGCGGTAATGCTGCGGGAACTGAATGTCAGATATGATGTCTCTGAGACAGAGGTGGATCGCAGGATCCGTAAGCTGGAAGAAATTTCTGAGATGGAATTGGATGAACTGCAGCGCACAGCGGTGAAAGAGGCGGTTCGAAGCGGTCTTCTTGTGATTACAGGCGGTCCCGGCACAGGAAAGACGACGACGATCAACACCATAATCCGATATTTTGAGTCGGAGGGAATGGATATCTGCCTGGCTGCCCCGACGGGACGCGCAGCGAAGCGGATGAGCGAGGCAACGGGGTATGAGGCGAAGACGATTCACCGGATGCTGGAGATTTCCGGCGGGAGGGAAGACATATCCGGATTTGAGCGCAATGAGCAGAACCCGCTGGAGACGGATGTGATCATCCTGGACGAAGTATCGATGGTGGATATTACATTGATGTATGCGTTGCTGAAAGCGGTGGTGGTCGGCACCCGCCTGATTCTGGTAGGGGATGTGAATCAGCTTCCCAGCGTCGGCCCCGGTTGTGTGCTCCAGGACATCATTGAGGCACACGCCTGCAATGTGGTTCGCTTAAACCGTATCTTCCGGCAGGCATCTAAGAGCGATATTGTGGTCAACGCCCACAAGATTAACCGCGGAGAAGCGGTGGCGCTGGATAATAAAAGCATGGATTTCTTTTTCCTGAAACGCACGGACGCGAATGTGATTATCAGTATCTGCATTCAGCTGATCCGGGAGAAACTGCCGGGTTTTGTGCATGCGGAGCCCTTTGATATCCAGGTGCTGACCCCCATGCGCAAGGGACTCCTTGGAGTAGAGAGGCTAAACAGCATCCTGCAGGAATATCTCAACCCGCCTGCGCCGGACAAGGAGGAAAAGGAACACGGCGGGGTGATTTTCCGCGTCGGGGATAAGGTGATGCAGACTAAAAACGACTACCAGGCGGAGTGGGAAATCCGGAACCGTTACGGTATCCCGGTGGAAAAAGGGTTCGGCGTGTTCAATGGGGACATGGGACTCGTGCGGGAGATTAATTCCTTCGCGGAGACATTGTTGGTCGAGTTTGAGGAGGGAAAAATGGTGGAGTACCCCTTTGGCCAGCTGGAGGAGCTGGAGCATGCCTACGCGATCACGATACATAAGTCGCAGGGCAGCGAATACCCGGCGGTGGTGATACCGCTCCTGGACGGGCCGCGGATGCTGATGAACCGCAATCTTCTGTACACGGCGGTGACCAGAGCCCGCAAGTGCGTGACGCTGGTGGGAGATGACCGTACCTTTTTCCGTATGGTAGAGAATGTCAGCGAGCACAGGCGCTACAGCGGGCTTCGGGACCGGTTGGAAGAATTGTGAATTACGTATAAAGCCGAAGAAAACAGGGGGTTCCCGTATTTGTCCGCAGGATTTGCGCAGGAGTTAAGATTGCGTAAATGAGAGAGTAGACAGGAGAAGGGTTGCTATACAGAATAATTACGGAGTATCTTTACCCGCCGCGATGCCCCGTCTGCGACAGGATATCCGGCCGCGGCATCTGTGAACCATGTAAAAAAAGGCTGGTCTATATTTCAAAAGACTTCTGCATGAAATGCGGAAAACCCTTGGATGGCGACCGGGAGGAGTATTGCCGGGATTGCGGCAGAAAGAAACACTATTTTGAGCAGGGACGGTCGCTGCTTTCCTATCAGGGGCAGGTGCGGCAATCTCTTTACCGTCTGAAATACGCGAACCGCCGCGATTATGCTGCGGTATATGGGCGGGAGGCAGCGCTGCATCTGGGACGATGGATCCGCCGGATGAAAATTACAAGGATGGTTCCGATTCCGCTGCATCCGTCCCGGCGAAGGTCGCGCGGATATAACCAGGCAGCGTTGATTGCCCGGGAAATCGGATGGCAGCTGGATCTGCCGGTGGATGAAAAGCTGCTGCGCAGGATCAGAAAGACCGCGCCGCAGAAAATGCTGAGCGGACAGGAGAGACAGAAAAACCTGGCCGGAGCTTTTCGGGTACAGGGTGACATCGGCCGGGGAGAGAGGATTCTTCTGATCGATGATATCTATACGACGGGGCACACGGCGGACGCGGCCGCCCGTTGCCTTAAGCAGGCCGCAGACTGCAGGGTGTATGTACTCACTGTGGCTATAGGAGGATAGGTTTTATGCAGGCACAGGATACCCCGGCTGTCATCAACATAATTTCAGATGACTTTGAAGGGGCGTTGCCCCGGTTGCCGGAAGTTATGTTGATGACAGCCAGGGTATCCGTCCTATGAGAGAGTCCTATGAGAGAATGAAAGAAAAAGCTTTCCTAATATAGGGAACTGTGGTATACTGAACACAAAATTATGCATGAAAGTCGATTGCAGCTTTGCATAAGTTCGATTACGGAAATCAGAGATTTTCTATCTCACTTAAAGGGAGAGCATTATCGCAATCTGGGCTAGTCGCCCTGCTTGCTCATACAGCTCAGGTTCTCTGATATCCAGTCATTCAGGTGTGCGAGCACCCCTGCCTGACAGTCTGTCGAGAACACTTTCATGGTCAATGATAGCAGGTATGAAAAATGATCAGTCAGGACAGGGTACGTCAGATGAGCCGCTTGGCGATGATGGAATCTGACGTCGGACAAAACACAGTTAAAGTATATTCCTATCGGAGAATAGATTATGTGATCGTGCAGATGTTAAAAGGTTTTTTTATGGGCACGATCTGTTTTGCTGCCATTATGGTTTTGTGGCTTGGCTATATCTGGGATGATCTGAATACCTTTTTTGCAGACGCGCAGTACACCGCGTTTTTGGTAAAGGTTTTAAAAGGGTATGGCATTTTTATGGTTATTTACCTGACCATCTGTGCCTTGACAGCAGTGGTGCGTTTTAATCAATGCAAGAGGCAGAGACACCTTTACCTTCGCTATCTGAAGCGTCTGCGCAAATCTTACGCATCGTCTGAGAATCCCGGTGAGGAGACAGACTGATGCGGTGATCAGCGGTTATGCACGTATGGCATGACTGCAGGGATCAGACAGGAGGAAAGATGGTTCAGTTGCTGAAAATAAGAGAACAGATTTACCGGTTTGTCGGGCGTTTTGAGATTTATATACTGGCTGCGGTTCGTTTTGCGATCGCGTTCGCCGCTTTTTCTCTGATCAATTCTTCGACAGGCTATATGAAAGCGCTGTCGGATTATCCGATTGCGCTGATTCTTGCGTTGCTCTGCTCATTTTCTCCTGCGGGATTGATGATGTTTTTTGCGGCAGTGTTGATTTTGCTTCAGTTTTATGCACTATCCAATATTCTCTGCCTGGTGACGGCGATGATTTTTATCATTCTGTTCTGTGTTTACTTTCGATTTTCGACCAGGAAGGGCCTTTACGCGATTCTGACCCCGCTGCTCAGTGTCATTGGTATTCCGTATGTAATGCCGGTGGCCAGCGGACTGCTGGAGCAGCCGTATACGGTGGTTTCCGTAGTATGCGGAGAGGTGACTTATTTCATGATGAAGCATGTGACGGAGAGCTCCGCCCTGTTTTCTTCTGCGAATGAAATCAGCACGCAGAGTATTATCACGCTGGCAGTGACGGAGATTCTTTCGGACAGGGAGATGTACCTTTATCTGGGGGCGTTTGCAGTCGCGGCGATTGTAGTATATTGTGTCCGGAAGCTGCCGGTTGATCAGTCGTATCTGGCTTCTGTAGCAGTCGGCATTGTGGTACAGTTGGTTATCATCGGGGCCGGCGAAATTTATCTGGGCAATACGCAGGCAGTTCCTGCAGTTGTGATCGGATGTGTGGTATCACTGCTGATCGCACTTGGTCTTGCCTTTATGACGCGGAGTCTGGATTATTCCCGGGTAGAACATGTACAGTTTGAGGATGATGAGTATTTTTATTACGTAAAAGCGGTGCCAAAGGCATTTGTGATGCCGGAGGATAAGCAGGTAAAACATATTCATAAAAAGAAATCCCGCAATAAAAAGGGCCAGAAAAGCAGGAATCCGGAGCCGGAGAGAGAAGATACCCTGGAAGAACAGGTGCTGCGGGAATTTAATGATTAATCCGGAACGCGAAGAATTGTTGTAACAGTGAGGGTGCGAAACAATTATAAAGTGTTTAGAAAGGGAGTGTGGCAATGAGGGAGATGGCGGCAAGTCTGTATGCTGTTATAGATAAATATTTCTCCTGGCTGAATCTGCCCAGATCGATTGCCATTGCGGATGTGGTTGAGGTCATTATCATTGCAATCGTGGTCTATTATATACTTGCATGGATTAAAAATACGCGCGCATGGGCACTGCTTCGCGGAATTATAGTTATTTTGATTTTCCTTGTGCTGATGGCCGTATTTCAGCTCAATGTCATGCTGTGGCTTGCCGGAAGACTGACAAATGTGGCGGTTGTGGCACTGGTCGTTATTTTTCAGCCGGAACTCAGGAAAGCACTGGAGAACCTGGGGAGAAAGAGTTTTATTGGAAGACTGTTCGACCTTGGCAGGGATTCTTCTATGCGTTTTTCGGAGGAGACGATCTCCGAGATGGTGAAAGCTTCCTATGAGATGGGGAAGGTGAAGACCGGCGCGCTGATTGTAATTGAGAGGCGGGAGCAGCTGGATGAGTATATCCGTACCGGCATCGCGCTGGATTCTAAAATTTCCAGTCAGCTTCTGATCAATATTTTTGAGCACAATACGCCTCTTCACGACGGTGCTGTGATCGTGCGTGAGGACAGAATCGTATCCGCCACCTGCTATCTGCCGTTTTCCAATGATATGGGATTGAGCAAGGAACTGGGAACGAGACACCGTGCTGCGCTGGGGATCAGCGAAGTCAGTGATTCTGTTACCATTGTGGTTTCCGAGGAGACCGGATCTGTATCCATCGCCATGGATGGAACTCTGTACCGCAACGTTGATGCGGATTTTCTGAAAAATAAGCTCATGTTTGCGGCAAAAATGAATGTGCAGACGGAGACTCTCCGGCAAAGAATTAAGAAAAAACTGACAGGAGGGTGAGGCATATGCTGAAGAAACTGGCCGGACTGGTCACAAACAATTTCGGACTGAAGATTCTAAGCATTGTATTTGCTGTCATTCTCTGGCTGGTGATTGTCAATATAGAGGATCCGGAAAAATCGGTTTCCTTTTCCATTTCGGTGGATATAGTGAACACCGAATATCTGACAGATATCGGGAAGACTTATGAGGTGCTGGACGATACCGATACGATTTCCTTTACTGTGACCGGTCAGAGGTCGATTGTGGAGAACCTGTCGGCTTCGGATTTTAAAGCGGTGGCAAATATGGAAAACATTGATGATTCTATGTCTATGGTTCCTATTGTGATCACGGCGACCAGCTACAGTAGTCAGCTTGAAATTACGAAGAGAAACTCTTATCTGCTGCTGAATGTGGAGAATGTGGTTTCCAACACGTATGATATCGAGGTTGTCACGGAGGGAACATTAGCATCGGGATGTTATGTATCTTCTGTGACGGCATCTCCGGAGACAGTGAGCGTTTCCGGACCGGAATCGGTGGTGGGTCAGATCGCTTCCGCTCAGGTTACATTGGATGTGAGCGGTGCGACGCAAACCACATCTTCCACAGAGAATCTTGTGCTTCTGGATACGGATGGAAACGAAGTGTCTCAGGACAGGCTGACGCTGGATGAGGCGGATGCCGGTGTGGTTGCCACTGCAAAGATCCTGATGAGTAAGGAAGTAAATCTCTCCTTTGAGGTGACAGGCGAACCGGAGGACGGATATCGCTACAACGGTGAGATGGAGAGCGGAGTGGATTCTGTGACTCTTACCGGAGACTGGGATACATTGAATGCGATGGACGAATTATCCATATCTTCCACGCAGCTGAGTTTGGCGGGTGCGACAGAGACAGTGTCCGCAGTGATTCACCTGCCGGATTATCTGCCGGATGGCATTTCGCTGGCATCGGGTGAGGCGGAGGATGTCACGGTTACCATTGTGATTGAGGCACAGACTACGGTAGAAGTGGAGATGCCGGTTGCCAATATTACCTGTACGGGCCTGGCAGATGGACTGGAGCTGAGCTATAACAGTGACACAGCGACGGTGCGTATTACCGGTTATGAAGAGGATCTGGAATCCATTAATGGGGAGCGCATGTATGGCACGTTGGATGCTTCTGACCTGGAAGCCGGGACTTATAATGCTACGCTTCAGCTTGACGACGAGTATGGAGAGAAAGCAGAAGCATCTGTTTCCGTCACAATTACGGATACCTCTGCATCCGGAGAATCAGAGAACAGCAACGGAACAGGAACGGAGTCGGATTCACAAATACAGGAAAACAGTTCGGAGGAGTAAAAGATATGGTAAGCGAGAAGGTTGTGATTAAACACCCTGCAGGATTGCATCTTCGCCCTGCCGGAGATCTGAGCAATCTGGCAGCGACATTTCAATCGTCAATTACGATGCACAAGGGGAACAAAACCGCTAACGCCAAGAGCCTGCTGGCTATACTTGGGGCTTGCGTAAAAATGGGTGATGAGTTAGAATTCATTTGCGAGGGCAAGGATGAGGAAGCTGCTCTTGCTGCAGTGATTGCAATGGTGAAAAATCTGTGAGTACAATACTTTTCAGGAAGGACATAAGATATGGATCATTTAGATGAACTGGAAGCCGAAGCGATATATATTATGCGGGAAGTGGCGGCGGAGTGTGAGAATCCTGTGATGCTTTATTCCATAGGTAAGGATTCTTCCGTGATGCTGCACCTGGCGCTGAAAGCCTTTTATCCGGAGAAACCGCCGTTTCCGTTTCTCCATGTGAACACAACCTGGAAGTTTAAGGAAATGATAGAATTTCGGGATAAGGTGGCTGAAAAATACGGCATCGAGATGCTGGAGTATATCAATGAGGAAGGACTCCGGCAGGGGATCAATCCGTTTGACCACGGCGCTTCCTACACAGATATTATGAAAACGCAGGCGTTGAAGCAGGCGCTGAATAAGTATGGATTTACGGCCGCCTTTGGAGGAGGCCGCCGTGATGAGGAAAAGAGCAGAGCGAAAGAACGGATTTTTTCGTTCCGCAATGCGGAGCACGCCTGGGATCCGAAGAACCAGAGACCGGAGATGTGGAAGCTGTTCAACACGGAGATAAATAAAGGGGAGAGCATTCGCGTATTTCCCATTTCAAACTGGACCGAGAAAGATATCTGGCAGTATATCAAGAGAGAGAATATAGAAATCGTACCCCTGTATTTTGCCGCAGAACGTCCTGTGGTGGAGAGGGATGGCAACCTGATCATGGTGGATGACGACCGGATGCGTCTTCTTCCGGGAGAAAAGCCTATGATGAAAAAAGTGCGTTTCCGCACGCTGGGATGTTATCCGCTGTCCGGCGGTGTAGAGTCGGAGGCTGACACCCTGGATGGCATCATCCAGGAAACCCTGAGCGCGGTTTCCTCGGAGAGAACCAGCCGCGTGATTGATAAGGATGGCGGCGCGGCCAGCATGGAAAAGCGTAAGAGGGAGGGTTATTTCTAATGGATGCTTTGCTGAAATTTATCACCTGCGGAAGTGTGGATGACGGAAAATCCACTCTGATCGGTCATATGCTTTACGATGCAAAACTGATTTTTGCAGATCAGGAACGCGCTTTGGAGCTGGAGTCTAAAGTGGGATCCAGAGGCGGAGAGATTGATTACAGCCTGCTGCTGGACGGTCTTATGGCGGAGCGTGAGCAGGGGATCACCATCGATGTGGCATACCGGTATTTTACTACGGATAATCGTTCTTTTATTGTTGCGGATACGCCGGGACATGAAGAATATACGAGAAATATGGCGGTCGGGGCTTCTTTTGCGGATCTCGCTGTAATCCTGGTGGATGCGAGCCAGGGTGTTCTGACGCAGACCAGAAGACATACCCGAATCTGTTCACTGATGGGCATCAAGCATTTCGTTTTTGCGATCAACAAGATGGATCTGATCAACTATGAGAAGCGTAAATTTGACAAGATCCGGAAGAATATCAACGTTCTTCTTGCGGAGTTTGATTATAAGACAGCGGCGATGATTCCGGTATCAGCTACGGAGGGCGACAATATCACCAGCCGTTCCGACCGGATGCCGTGGTATACGGGGGAACCGCTTCTGACCTATCTGGAGAATATCGATGTGAAGCAGGATCCGGCGGAGAGCGGATTTACCATGCCGGTGCAGAGAGTCTGCCGCCCGAACCATACGTTCCGCGGATTTCAGGGACAGATTGAGAGCGGACAGGTGGCGGTGGGAGACCGCATAACTGTGCTCCCGAGCGGAGAGACTGCACAGGTTTCCTCCATTCACCAGGGGTTTGATGAGGTGCAGACCAGCTCTGCGGGGCGGGCAGTTACCATTCAGCTTGATACTGAGATTGATGTCTCACGCGGATGCGTGCTGGTAAATGGCGCGCAGGAGTATGTCAATACACTGTTTGCAGCTAATATATTGTGGATGGATGATGAGAAACTGGTGGAGGGGAAAAATTATCTCCTGAAGATCGGCACGCAGAAGGTGCCGGCCACCGTGATGAATATCAAATATAAGATCGATGTCAATTCCGGTGAGGAAGTATACGCCGATGCGATTTACAAGAATGAGATTGCCCGCTGCGAGATAGCAGTCGCATCCAGGATTGTGTTTGATAAATTTGAGAAAAACAACGCGCTGGGTTCTCTGATCCTGATCGACCGTGTGTCTCACATGACCTCCGCATGCGGCGTCGTGGAGCACTCCCTGAACCGTGGAGACAATCTGACCTGGCATGATATGGATATCACAAGAGAGTTCCGGGAAAAACAGCTGGGACAGACTGCGAGGACAATCTGGTTCACCGGGCTTTCGGGGGCGGGAAAATCTTCTCTGGCCAACGAACTGGAGAAGCGGCTGGCCGCCATGGGCAGACATACGATGCTTCTGGACGGGGACAATGTACGGATGGGGCTGAACCGGAACCTGGGCTTCCGTGAGCATGACCGGATTGAGAATATCCGTCGGATTGCTGAGGTCTCAAAGCTGATGAATGATGCGGGACTTATTGTGCTTACGTCCTTTATCTCGCCGTTTATCCATGACCGGAGGCGTGCACGGGAGATCATCGGGGATGCGTTTATTGAGGTATATGTCAATACCCCGATCGAGGAATGCGAGCGCCGCGATGTGAAAGGGCTCTACCGGAAAGCCCGCCAGGGAGAACTGGATAACTTTACGGGTATTTCCAGTCCTTATGAGGCGCCGGAGCACCCGGATGCGGTGATTGACACCAGCAAAGGGACGCTGGAGGAGTGTGTAGAGGATCTGCTGGAGCAGCTGAAAGACCTATTATAGAACTGGAGAACAGACAGGATGGGAAAATATTTTGGAACCGACGGTTTCCGCGGGGAGGCCAATAAGACTCTGACAGTGGAGCATGCTTACAAGGTGGGGCGCTTCCTGGGTTGGTATTATCATGAACTCAGCGGAAACAGAGCAAAAATAGTGATAGGAAAGGATACCCGGAGATCAAGCTATATGTTTGAGTATTCGCTCGTGGCCGGACTGACGGCTTCCGGAGCGGATGCTTATCTGCTGCATGTCACCACGACGCCTTCCGTATCCTATGTGGTGCGGACTGAGGATTTTGACTGCGGCATCATGATATCCGCTAGCCATAATCCTTATTATGACAACGGCATTAAGCTGATCAATAACCGCGGGGAGAAGATGGATGAGAAGACCATCTCCTACATCGAAGATTATATTGACGGACATGTTAACCTGTTCGGGGAGGAGATGGATGAGATCCCCTTTGCCACGCGGGATTCCATCGGATGCACGGTGGACTATGCGGCGGGAAGAAACCGTTATGTGGGATATCTGATTTCCCTGGCGACACATTCTTTCCGTGGGATGCGCATCGGCCTGGATTGCGCAAACGGCAGCGCATGGATGATCGGAAAGAATGTCTTTGACGCCCTGGGCGCCAAAACCTATGTGATCAACGCGGAACCCAACGGTATGAACATTAACAATAACGCGGGTTCCACGCACATTGAGGTGCTGCAGCAGTTTGTGAAGGATAAGCATCTGGATGCGGGATTTGCCTATGACGGAGATGCGGACCGCTGTATTGCCGTGGATGACCAGGGAAATGTGGTCAACGGCGATCTGATTCTCTATGTGTATGGGAGATATATGAAGGAGAGAGGAAAGCTCCTGAACAACACGGTCGTCACGACGGTGATGTCCAATTTCGGTCTCTACAAAGCATTCGACGAGGTCGGGATTGGTTATGAGAAAACGGCTGTGGGTGATAAGTATGTCTATGAGTGTATGCAGAAAAACGGTCACCGCATCGGCGGCGAGCAGTCCGGACATATCATCTTCAGCAAGTATACCACAACCGGGGATGGCATTCTGACATCCCTCAAAGTGATGCAGGTTATGCTGGCGAAAAAAATGCCGCTGTCGAAGCTGACGGAGCCGGTAAAAATTTACCCACAGGTACTGAAAAATATCCGTGTCAGAAACAAAGCGGAGGCACAGAATGACCCGGATGTGCAGGCTGCTGTGGAGCAGGTCGCGGGACTGCTCGGCGATACAGGACGAATCCTGGTCCGCGAGAGCGGCACCGAGCCGGTGATCCGCGTCATGGTGGAGGCGGAGACAGAGGAAATCTGTGAGCATTATGTCAACCAGGTGTTGGATGTGATACGTGCTAATGGGCATGTAGAGTAAAATTTTGGATTAAAAAGAAAGAGGTGAGTTGTGTGGTAGAATTAGATCAGTTTAAGTCCGTCTTGAACGCATACCGACACCCGCTGCAGGAAGTAAGGGATTCACTTTGACCTCGCTAACAAAGAGCAGAGGATAGAGGAACTGGAGCGGGAGATGGAGGCGCCGGATTTCTGGAATGATCCGGAGCGCTCCCAGCAAATGATGAGAGAACTGAAAAGTAAAAAGGATGACGTTGAGGTGTTCCGCCAGCTGACTTCCATGATGGAGGACATTGAGGTGATGATTGAGATGGGATACGAGGAGGATGATGCCTCGTTGATCCCGGAGATTGCGGAGATGCTGGAAGAGTTTCAGATTACCTTTGAGAGCATCCGTATGAAGACCCTTCTGTCCGGGGAGTTTGACGGAAACAATGCCATTGTGACGCTCCATGCGGGAGCCGGCGGAACGGAAGCCTGCGACTGGGTGAGCATGCTGTACCGCATGTATACCCGATGGGCGACGGCAAAAGGGTATGACCTGGAGGTGCTGGACTATCTGGACGGCGATGAGGCAGGCATTAAGTCTGTCACATTCCAGGTAAATGGTGAAAATGCTTACGGATATCTGAAATCGGAGAAGGGAGTCCATCGTCTGGTCCGCATATCACCGTTTAATGCGGCGGGAAAACGCCAGACGTCTTTTGCGTCCTGTGATGTAATGCCGGAGCTGGAAGAGAATCTGGAAGTCGAGATCAACGAGGATGAGCTGCGGATTGATACCTACCGTTCCAGCGGTGCCGGCGGTCAGCATATCAACAAAACGTCGTCCGCTATCCGGATTACGCATCTGCCCACCGGCATTGTAGTGCAGTGCCAGAATGAGCGGTCCCAGCATATGAATAAGGACAAGGCCATGCAGATGCTCAAGTCCAGGCTGTATCTTCTGAAAAAACAGGAGAACCAGGAGCGTGTGGATGATATCCGCGGAGAACTTACAGAGATCGGATGGGGAAACCAGATCCGTTCCTACGTGATGCAGCCGTATAAGATGGTAAAAGACCTGCGTACAAACGAGGAGACCGGCAATGTGGATGACGTTATGGACGGAAATCTTGATCCGTTTATGAACGCGTATCTGAAGTGGATTGCGCTGCAGGGATAAACAGAGGGCTGTCCGGATTGCCGGTCAGAAAGAATTATAAAGTGTCGAGTGTCCGTCGGGAAAGCTTATAAAGTGCCGAGTGCCCGTCAGAAAGGTGTTGCACAGGCGGAAAGTTTGTGATAAGATATCTTTACTGTGAGTACAAGTGTATCTCAGAGAAACACAGGGGGCGGGAAATGTCGGAAAAAAACAAGTATTTTGTGCTAAAACAAAAAGCGGTTCCAGAAGTCCTGTTGAAGGTAGTGGAGGCGAAGCGCCTTCTGGACTCCGGAAAAGTGGTGTCTGTGCAAGAGGCTACAGATATTGCGGGGATAAGCCGAAGCTCTTTTTACAAGTATAAAGACGATATTTTTCCGTTCCATGACAATTCCAAGGGCCGGACGATTACTATGATGGTGCAGCTGGATGATGAGCCGGGACTGTTGTCCCTGATTCTGAATATTGTGGCGGACTTTCATGCCAATATCCTTACCATCCATCAGAGTATTCCGGTGAGCGGGGTTGCCTCGCTGACGCTGAGCGTGGAGGTCCTCAGTGATACCGGGGATGTCTCTCAGATGGCGGAGACGATCGAGGAGCAGCAGGGAGTCCATTATCTGAAAATATTAGCAAGGGAGTAAGTCGTGGTTAAGATTGCAGTGTTAGGATACGGCACCATCGGTTCCGGTGTCGTGGAAGTATTGAAAAAAAACAGGGATATTATCACAAGGAGAGCCGGTGAGGAGATTGCAGTAAAGTATATTCTGGATCTCCGTGATTTCCCGGGAGATCCGCATGAGGATCTGGTGGTTCATGATTATGAGGTGATCCGCAATGATGAGGAAGTAGCTGTTGTGGTAGAAGCCATGGGCGGCGTGGAGCCGGCCTTTACTTTTGCAAAGGGAGCCATTCTGGCAGGAAAGCACTTTGCCACTTCCAATAAGGCGCTGATTGCGAAGCACGGTGCGGAGCTGATTGCTCTGGCACAGGAACGGAGTTTAAACTGCCTGTTTGGGGCAAGTGTCGGCGGCGGCATACCGATTATCCGTCCGCTGAACAGCTGCCTGACTGCAGATGTGATTGAGGAGATTTCCGGTATTTTAAACGGAACCACCAATTATATGATGACAAAAATGTCTGACGAGGGTTCGGAGTTTGACGATGTCCTGAAGGATGTCCAGCAGAAAGGATTCGCGGAGGCGGATCCCACGGCGGACATCGAGGGACAGGATGCCTGCAGAAAGATTGCTATTCTGACATCTCTGATCTGCGGACAGCAGGTAGATTTTGAGGATATCCATACAGAGGGTATTACGGGAATTACCGCGACAGATATCCGTTACGCAAAGGCGATGGGCCGGAGAATCAAGCTGCTGGCTTCCAGCTATAAGATGGGAGACAGGTATTGCGCTCTGGTTGCACCCTGCCTTCTGGACGAGAACAGCCCGCTGTATGGGGTGAATGGTGTTTTTAACGCGATCTTTGTCCGGGGAAATATGCTGGGCGACGCCATGTTTTACGGGAGCGGGGCAGGTAAGCTGCCGACGGCTAGCGCTGTGGTGGCGGACGTCGTCGATATCGTTCGGCATAAGCATGTGAGCATCACGATGGAGTGGAAGCCCGAAAAGGTGGAACTGGAAGATTACCGCCGTCTGACGAACCGCTATTTCGTCCGCACATCTGCAGAGCCAGCGAAAGTAGAGGCTGCGTTCGGAACGGTTTCCTATGTGACAGCGGAGGGCGTGAGCGGAGAGACTGCTTTCCTTACGGATGAGATGGATGGCTATGCTTATGAAGCCGCAGCGGGAAAGCTGGGGAGTGTGCTGCAGAGCATCCGGGTGAAATAAGGAACTGTCGCAAAATAATATTTATATTTTGTCCTGCCTGATATGCAAAGTATGGATTTTGAGAGCCTTGTTACAACGCATATTGTGAGGAAAGAAATTGGTTTTGCGGGATGATGAAACCGGAATGGACAGACAAAATGAAAGAAATAATTCATTAAAAAAGAGAGATGATGCGTTTTCGTGCACCGTCTCTCTTTTTCTGGGAAGATTGATTTTAAAAATAAATGTTTTTTGTCTCTTTTAAACTGTGCCTGTAAATAAGAACAACATAGACGAAAAATCAATAATAACGGTTTGCGGAATCATCCTCTGCCGTCTGTCCTGCTGATTCCGGGAGCAGTTCCAGATAGAAACAGACCTGGCTCTGTGAGAGGTATGGCATAATCCACAGAAGCGCTATGCCAAAGCTGAGGAGGCTGAACAATATCCAGCCGATAAAAGATAAGCCAAGGCCGAAGAAGCGTCCTTTTTTCCCGCGCATCATCTGCCGGCTCCGGCGGATTGCATCCATCACACGGATATCACTGTCCTCCAGGAGAAGGAAGATGGTCATAGACCAGGAAAGAAGAACAATGATCATTGCAATGCAGCCAATGAGCATAAGGACGCAGCCCAGAAGCGTCAGTGCGACAGAAGCCATAGTGTATGATCCGGTCAAAGAAGGAATGATACACAGATAGCCCGGCAGAATACAGACCAGTGCGAGCAGTATCCTCAGCAGACCGTAGCCCAGATAGCGGTCGGGACGGTTTTTGCATACAATAAACATATCCTTATACCGGACTTCCTGTCCTCCGGCAATCTGCAGATGGATATGGGAGACGCCGGCCTGAAGCAGTGTCGCGATCAGCGATATGACCAGCGAGCCGAGAAAACCGAGGACAATCCGTGAAAGGACGCCGAAAGCGATGCCCTGTTGCGCCATCCTTTCAAAAGGAATATTCAGAATAAGTGTGATTAATACTGTGATAAGCAAAGCCGCGATGACAGGCTTGTAGTGACCGAGCAGATTCTGCCGGGCGGAGGCTTTGAGCTGCGCGTTTGTTTTATTCATAATCTTTACTCCAATCTCATCTCAGGCTACAATGCTTCGCCGGTACCGGTTTCCGGAGTATAGCCCGTATCCGAATCAATATTGTATTCCTGTCCGGAATCGATGCCGTAGATGTCTTCCAGATCAATGCCGTAGTTCTCTTCTATCATTTCAAGGTAAGAATTGTAGTAGTTCTGCAGGCTTCCATACTGTCTGATCACCGTGACCAGGCTGAAAATCAGCAGGACGACGCTGATGATCATGGCGATGATGCTGATACGGAACGCGTATTTTGTCGCCCGCTCCGGCTTGGGACGGGAGCCTTTTGAAAGGAAAGCAAACAGGATGCCCAGCGATGCGAAAATAATAGAGACGATTCCGGTGACAGAGGTCAGAATTGCAATGATGGCGCAGGACACGGCTGCCATGGCCATGGGGGATGCGGCTCGCCGGGGCGGACGCGTAAACTGATCCTCGGGGTCGCCGAAACGGTTTTCGTTTGGGTTATACATAGAAT
>JAJQAD010000023.1 GCA_021204005.1 Clostridiales bacterium | reverse complement strand
TGCACGTAGACACGGATGAGTATATAGAGTTCGTCGAGGTTTGTCGGGTTCATTTCTAATCCTGGCATAAGTGTTTCCTCCAAAACATGGTTATTGGAGCCTGTTGCAGCCCGGTATGGAATTATCGAAGGTGTCGAATTCGTCCCTGTGGTCGATCTGGTTGTGTTCCAAAGTAAGCGATGAATAATCCGGCGTATATAAAGCTTCCGTCACCAAATAGGAAGCCGCTGTCAGATCGGCAGCTTCCCCCTGTTCTCCGGTGTTTCAGTTTTCGTGTCCATCACCCCGGAACATCGTTCCTTTATAAAGTCACTCCACGGCATCATTGCTTCCACGCCTGCGGGATCATTTTTGTAGTCCGGCATGTACAACAGCAGTGTGTAGAGATACTGGTATATATTAAGGTGATTGGCTTTCGCCGTTTCTACAAGACTGTAGATGATTGCACTCGATATTGCCCCGTTCACACTGTTGTGGAACAGGAAGTTCTTGCGGCCGGTTCCATAAGACTTTGCCTGGCGTTCGGCCCTGTTGTTAGAGATCTCGCATCTCCCGTCCAGCATGTAGTTGCCCAGAAGTTCCTTATGATTTTCCGCATAGTTAACGGCTTTTTCCAACAGGCTCCCGCCTGCCGGCTTCACCGTCGCCAGCCATGACCAGAAGCTGGCCCAGATGGGCTTTTCCAGTTCAAGCCGTTTTGCCTTCCGGTCATCTGCGGACAGATCTTTCAGCGTCCGCTCAACCTTGAACAGCTGGTTGCAGTAATGCACGCCGATTTCGGCAGGAGTTTTCTTTTCCTCCTTTGCTTTATCCGGGCTGGCGGCTTCTTCCGGGATCTCCTCCGGGGAATTGACATCCAACAGCTTCATCTTCCTGCGCCGGGCAGCCGGGACTGCTTCATAGAAATAGCGGCGGCAGTGGGCAAGACAGCAGACCAGTATGACGTTATCAACCTTGTTATAGCCGGTATAGCCGTCACATTCGAGCAGACCCGAAAAACCTTCCAGGAAGTCCCTGGCGTAATCGCCGTTCCTGCCGGGCTGATACTCAAACAGGATGATGGCCGGTTTGCCGTCATTCCCGGTCAGGTAGATCCACATATAGGATTTGCTGGATGCTGCCTTTTTACCTTCGTGAAGAACCTGACATACCGTTTCGTCAGCATGAAGGAGTTCGCGTTCCACAAGATACACATGAAGCCGGTCATATACCGGCAGAAAATATTCCAGCGCACATTTGATGCACCAGTTCGATGTGGTCTCCCTGGCGAGCGGCGCACCCTTCTGCAGCCAGTCCATTTCCTGACGGTAAAAGGGAACGGCGTTTACGAACTTCTCGTACATCACGTATGCCACCATTGATGGGGATGCCGGACTGTGCGGCAGCAAAGCAGTCGGCGTCGGAGCCTTTACGATGGTCGTGTCGCCTTCCTCACGGCAGACCGGGCAGACAAGGGTTTCCTGCATATAGTGTATCCGTTCCACTTTGGCGGGGGTGATCCTCAGATCCTCGCGCACAAACTGCCATCCGAGGGTTTCCATCGGGGTGTCGCAGTCAGGGCAAAGCCTCTGATCGTCCGGCACAGGGCAACGGACCTCGACAACTGGGAGCTTTGCATAAAGATCCTCGCGGGTGGATTTCGGTTTCGATTTCTTTCTCGTGTGGTTACGGACGGTGACAGTCTCAGTATCCTCTTCTGGCCCATCATCCGCGGTTCCACGCTTACGCCGGGTTTTCTCACTGGACACGCCAAAGATCTTGCGGCGCATTTCCTCAATGGTTTCATTGAGGTTCGCGATTATGGAGTTAAGGCTGTCTATGGTTGCATTGAGTCTTTTGACAGTTTCTTTCAGATCAGCAATCTGGGCATCTTTATCTTCGATTGTCTTGTCCGGGAGTTCTGTTATCGGCTCTGTATGTTCCACCATGGCACCATCCATCCTTTCCGTTTTCTGTTTATAATTATAGTAGAAAAACGGGTTTTCCGCAAACCGCCGGGTGGCAGGCACATGGGCATTTTGACGAACATTTTTGATGTGGATAACTCCCGAAAATGCCGGATTTAAGCCATTTTTCAAAGGGTTATCCACCACTGCTGCATCCTCAGGAAACATATCCGCGGACAACTTTTCCTGTCACCAGAAGTGCGTGGATAACCTGATTCTTATCGAAAAACAGAGGCTGAAAAACTATTTTATTTTCTCTGTTTTTCACAAAAACCGGGTTAAAAATCCCGCTTCGGCGAAGGACGGAGAGCCCTGGGCTGGTCGATGGAAAGTCCTTCCATGAGCCAGCGGTATTCCTGGCGTGTGATACTGCGGGCTTCGGAACTGTTTCTCGGCCACTGAAACCGGCCGGAGTCCAGCCGCATATACAGCAGTACAAAACCGGTTTTATCATGGTAAAGCGCTTTCAGCCGGTCACTCCTTCTGCCGCAGAAAAGATAAAGTGTGTTTGCATAAGGATCCATCTGATAAACATCCCGGATTATCGACATGAGGCCATTGATGGAGAGGCGCATATCCGTGTACCCGGTGACCAGGCACATTTTTGATACTCCGGAAAGATCGCCTAACATTGGCATCGCAGCGCGAGGAATGTATTTGTGATCGTATCCTGCGCTGCCTGGTTGGTTATTTCTACAAGCACTCCGTGGAAATCGACGCGGATGGCTGTTTCTGCTGACACACCAGCAGGAATCCCGACACCGACAGGCTTTTCCCCAGAAAAATCAAGGCAGAATATTTCCTGCTTCGTCGGCGCGTCTTTTCCGCGTGTTTTCGGTGGGATAGAATAGCCTTTCTGGCGAAGCTTTTTAGTGTGATACGTTAAAGCCTTTTGAGTTATATCGTGCTGTTCACACCATGCGCAAATCGTCAGACCGCTGGTTCTGCAGTCCTGGATCAGGGTGAACCATTCCTGATCGGAACGCTTACAATACTTACGGCTCATTTGTTTGTATGCTCCTTCCTGTAGTTTTGGAGTAAGTGCACAGGGAGCCATGGGATTGTAAATGAAAGCAGCTCTGACTGTGAAATCCGAGAGACGGAAGAATACTTCTCCAGTTGAAATGATTATCTCATGGATTCCGAAAGCTGTAAAACCGCCGGGTTATTCATCGCTTACACAAAATCTATGGGAATCCGCTTTTTAGGCGGGTTCTTTCTTTACATGGTACTCA
>JAJQAD010000071.1:14408-17535 GCA_021204005.1 Clostridiales bacterium | reverse complement strand
TTAAAAATCAAGTGGAATTTACTCTTGCACTGGAATTTACTTTTTCAATTCAGCTCAGAAACAGGAGAATCTCTATGAGCGAACGTTCCCGGGACAAAAAACACATTTTTTTTCATATTTTTAACGGTCTGTCCGACTCCGCCAGCTTTAAGCGGCGTCTGTTCATGTCCTTTCTGCTGATCGCGCTCCCGGTCATCACCGGAGTCAGCATCATTGCGGCCATCATCATCCGGGTCAGTTCACAGACGATCGTGGAACAGACACAGGCCACGGAACTGGAAAAAACCGCGGCACAGCTGGAGTCCATCTTCAGCGACACGGAAAACATGTCCCGGGAAATTGTCTACAATTCCGCAGTTCAGGAATACCTGACCGAGGCGGCGGCTTCGGAGTCCTATCCGGAGGATTCCGAGGTTTCCTACTATATCAACGGTCTGATCTTAAACAGAGATTACATCGACAGCGTGGTCGTGATCAGTGCTGACCGCACCCTCTACTCCACGGAAAACGCTTATTCCGACCGGTCCGCTTTCCAGAACATATCCGAAAAATGGTGGTATGAAACGCTGACCGGCTCCTCCGAGTCCTACCTCTGGTTTCCCTATTCCAGACTGACCGCTGCAGTTTACGAATCCCAGCAAAACAATGAGATTGTAAAGCAGGTCAACACCCTGATGCTCGCCCGACCCATCTACAACACATCGGACTACAGCACGGTGATGGGATACCTGATGATTTATCTGAGCGACGAGTATATCGAGCAGCTGTGGCAGGATATTTCCTGGGGAAGTACGTCCAATCTTTTTCTTTACACCGCGGACGACGAACTCCTCCTCTCCAACTCCAGGATGAATGACTATTCCGGGATTTTTGAGAGTGTGGATTATACAGAAGGCAACCAGGTTTTTCTCTATGACGGGGAGCGTTACGTCCTCTCCCGCACGGAACTCGGTGTCAATGACTGGACGCTCTACATGCTCACACCCTACACCGAAACCACGAACAACTCCCGCGTCATGCTGGCGATTCTTTTTTCCGTTGTCGGCGCCATTGTGCTTGCATTATTTCTCATGTCCAAATACAGCGCCAACAACATGTCCCGTCCGGTCATCAGCCTGTCCAAACTGATGGACGCCTACCACGGGGCGGACCAGGAACTGGACCCGGCCGCGATCGAGCGCTATCAGAACCGATCCGACGAGATCGGTCAGATGTACCGTTCCTATGAGCAGCTGGAAGATCGTATGAACCGGCTGATCCAGGAAATCTACGTGAAAAATCTCGAAAAAAAGATGCGGAGCTTGCGCTGTTACAGACGCAGATCAACCCGCATTTTTTATATAACACACTGGATTCCATCAACTGGATTGCCCTGGCCAACGGACAGGACGAGATCAGCGATATGATCACCGCGCTCTCTGACACGTTCCGCTTAAGCCTTATGAAAAACAACAGCTCCTTTATTGAGATGGATCAGGAGATTCGCTACATTCAGAGTTACCTTGTACTGCAGAAATTCCGCTACGCCGACCGTTTAACCTATGATTTCGATCTGCCGGAAGACACCTCATCCCTCTATATTCCACGTTTTATTCTCCAGCCGGTGATAGAAAACTCCTTAAAGCACGGCATTGACAAGCTGCCGAACGGCGGACGTCTCTCCATCCGCATCCGGGTCGACGACCAGGTAGTCATCGAAGTGATCAACGACGGCTCTGATATTGACCTGGAGAAAATGAAGCGCATCCTGGTCTTCCATCCAGAGGACAGCGATATTCTGAATTTCAAAAAGGAAGGTTACGGTGTTCAGAACATCCACCGCCGGATCAAGATTATCTGCGGCGATGCCTACGGGCTTTCCTACTCCACCACATTCCGTCAGACGGTATGCCGGATTACGCTTCCCATAAAGCGTACGCTGGACGATACCCGTCCTAAGGAACCGTTAAAGAAATAATCTTCACAACTGACTTGCCTGAATCTCCCTATACTGCGTTGTCGTCAATCGACATACCCCACAAAGGCGCCGGTCTGATGTCTTCATAACTTTTTACGGTATGCGGACAACGTCACACCCGTATTTTTTTTGAAGATCTGGGAAAAATACGCGTAATCGTTGTACCCCACCGCCGCCGAGACCTCATACATCTTCATATCCGAATTTTTCAGATAATCCTTCGCTTTCTCAATGCGGAGATTGGTCACATAGTTGATAAACGTCACCCCGATCTCTTTTTTAAAAATATCGCAGAGATAGTTTTTGCTGATATTGATATTGTCCGCCACTTCCTGAAGCGAGATATTTTCGCTGAAATGCTCATTAATATATTCCAGCGCAGTCTGCACCATTCTGGACGGGGCAGCATTCTTCTGCCCGGAAACCAGCTGATTCAGCTCCAGCGCCAGCCGCCGGATCAGTGCTTTCTGATCCTCCATAGAGGAGTATTCCCGCTGCAGATACTTCAGATCCAGCATCTGTGTAGAGACGATCTCGCCTCTGGCATCGTACTTATTCTGCATCTGAAAAATACGCAGCAAAATCAGGAAAGAAATACTGGATACATAATCCCGGAGCAGCACCGGAAGATTCTGTCTTGGGAACACATAAATCCGGTTGACAGATGTCTCGATCCCCTCCGGATCATTCACGGAAATCGCCTGAAACAGGTTTTCAATCTCCACGTAGGGGATGGTCAGGTTCAATTCCTGCCTTTTCACCGGGTTTGCCTCGGAGCTCTCGTCTATATTGGCTTCTTTCATAAACATCCTGCGCACACAGTCATTTCTCGCCTGGAACAGTTCTTCCCTGCCATGATGAATATAGCTGAACCCGAGAGGGAAATCAATTCCCTCTGCGCGCCTCGTCTCCACCAGTGCGGAAATCGTATCGCAGACTTCCTCATATCTCTCCTCATCCAGTCTGTAGAGCACAAAATAAAGACTCTCATCGGAAAAGAAATCCAGAACCTCTCCGTAATCGGCAAGCAGCATCTCCACTTCCTGCGTCAGACGCGCAATCTCCGACATAAAGTCTCCGGCAATCGAAAGACGGTCGGTATCCATTTTGATCAGAAGAAAGACATCATCCCGAAAATCAATCTGCCCCTGGTCACACAAGACCCCATAC
>JAJQAD010000071.1:0-14398 GCA_021204005.1 Clostridiales bacterium | reverse complement strand
CCCATACAGTTCCTCATCGCGGTCATCCGACTCTGTCAGTTCCAGATAATAACGGTTTTTCAGTTCGACCCAGTTATCCTTCAGCAGCTTTTGCAGCACCTGATAAGACTTTTCCCTGGATTGTTTTTCCTCAATCCTGCTGTACATATGGCGCAGCATCGCAATGAAATCATCCTTTTTGATCGGCTTTAACAGGTAGTCGCTGACACCCAGTCTTACCGCTGCCTGCGCATAGGAAAAATCGTCATAACCGCTTAAGATCACAACCTCCACGCCCGGATTTCTCTTTTTAGCCTCGTCGGCAAACTCCAGCCCGTCCATCGCCGGCATCTTGACATCCGTGATTACCAGATCCGGTTTTAATTCTTCCAGCTGTTCCAGCGCTTTCAGCGGGTTGGAAAAGGCCCCCACGACCTCAAAGCCGTAGGAAGGCAGGTCGTACACCCGCTGAATCCCTTTTAACACAAATTCCTCATCGTCCAGAAGCAATAAGCGATACATCTCTCACCGTCTTTCTTTCCTTGTATCATTTCATGTATTTTCCTTTGGCATTCTGCAGGCTGATGATAAACCAGACCATAAAAACGACAAAGACTGTGACCCCTGCGGCTTCTGCGAAATCATTTTTTATGTAAAAGGATTCCACCAGGCCGTAAATGCCATAAAGTATGCAGACCAGGCCGAAAAGAAATGTCTTCGGGCGCATCAGATCGCAGAACTCCTGCGGTTTGTGGATGCGGTGCAGGTCCTGCTGCGGCACGAGCCAGGCCGGCGGCGTGCCGGTCTTTTTCATCTGCTGCGCCGTATACACAGAATAGGCGCCGTAGATCAGAATAATAAAATCAAAGATTGTCATAATGCCCAGATCGTCCAGGCTGAACTCTGTCAGTAAAAAAATCATTCACATACTCCTGTTCTTTTCATCCGGATATGCCGGAATAGAATCATCCCGTTTCTTCCAATCCACTGTTTCTATACAACTGTCATCCCGCTCCCGCGCTCTCTTATTCGTTAATTTGCAGGAATCGTTTCACAACCGTCTCCATCTCATCCGTGTCGCAGACCGTATCATGAATCACCGCGGCACTGCGGATCTCTTCGATCGCCCGCGGTACTTTTACATTCGCCAGACGGGAAAGCTCATCCACCAGTTCAAAGTCCCCCATGGCGTCATGGCTCTCATCGATGGCGTTCATTACGCTTCGGGTGAATTTAAACGGGCTCGCCGTGGACGCGATCACAGTTTTCTTTGTATCTCCCGTCTCCGCGGCATATTTCTGATATACGGCAGAAGCGACCGCTGTGTGGGTATCGATGACATAACCGGTATCCTCATAGAGCTTCCGGATTGCCGCCGCAGTCTCGGACTCATCTGCGAAGTTTCCGTAAAACGTGCTCAGCTGCTCCCGCATCTCCGGCGTAATCTCATATTTACCTTCAGAGGAAAGCTGACTCATCAGATCCGCGTTCTTTCCGGCATCCTCCCCCGCAATCCGATAAATCAGGCGCTCCAGATTACTGGAAATCAGAATATCCATGGACGGGGAAGAGGTCAGCTTAAACTCCCGGTTTTTGTCGTACACACCGGTGGAGAAAAAGTCATACAGCACTTTATTTTCATTGGATGCACAGATCAGCGTCTCGACGGGCAGTCCCATGTTCTTCGCGTAAAAGGCCGCCAGAATATTGCCGAAGTTACCGGTGGGAACCACTACATTAATGGTCTCGCCCGCCTCAATCTCGCCGCTTTCCACCAGCCTCGCGTAAGCGTAGACATAGTAGACAATCTGCGGCACCAGCCGGCCGATGTTGATGGAATTCGCGGAAGAAAACTGATATCCCGCCGCATCCAGTTCTGCTTTCAATTCCGGGTCGGAAAACATCTGTTTCACACCGGTCTGCGCCTGGTCAAAGTTCCCGTGAATTCCCACCACCAGAGTGTTATCCCCCTTCTGGGTCACCATCTGTTTCTCCTGAATCGGGCTGACGCCGTTCTTCGGGTAAAAGACAATAATCTTCGTTCCCTCCACGTCCGCAAATCCTGCCAATGCAGCCTTGCCGGTATCTCCCGATGTGGCAGTCAGGATCACGATATCGTTTGTCACATGATTCTTCCGCGCGGAGGTGATCAGCAAATGCGGCAGGATGGAGAGCGCCATATCCTTAAACGCGATGGTCGCCCCATGAAACAGTTCCAGATAATAGGCGCCGTCCGCATAAACCAGCGGCGCGATCTCCGGCGTGTCAAACTTGGCGTCATAAGCACGGTCAATGCAGGTCTTCAGCTCCTCCTCCGTGAAATCCGTGAGGAAGCGGCTCATCACTGCATAGGCCGTCTCCTGATAACTCATCTTCGCAAGCTCTTCCAGCGGAATATCCAGCTTCGGAATCACGGTGGGCACATAGAGGCCGCCGTTTTTCGCAAGGCCGTTTAAAATTGCCTGTGACGCCGGAACGTTTTCCGATGCATCGCGGGTGTTCGTGTATAAAATATCCATGGGAATCCTCCTTCTGTTTTCTGGCTGGATGATACAGTGTTTTATTGATATTTATCGTGTCTCATGTGGGTATTTTCCCTGCATACGTACTATTTTCTAATTTGCAATGATTTCGTCCGTAACAATCTCAGGATATACCCGAATTAAGGGTTCATTATCTTCCCTGCAACAGCGGTCGCTGCCGCGGTTTTCGGCGACGCGAGGTAAATCTCCACTTTCGATGTCCCCATGCGGCCGAGGAAGTTGCGGTTGTTGGTGGCGACCACTCTCTCCCCGTCGGTCAGGATGCCTCCGGTACGGCCGCAGCAAAGCCCGCACCCGGGATGAGTGACAATGGCTCCCGCCTCCACAAGGGTTTTTATCGTCCCGTTTTCCGTCGCCTCATTAAAAATCTTCCGACTGGCCGGGGTGACAATCAGTTTCACAAAGGGCGCTACCTTTTTCCCCTTTAATATCTCAGCTGCCGCCATCAGATCTTCCAGCCGCCCATTGGTACAGGAACCGATAAACACCTGATCAACCTGCGTTCCTTCCAGTTCCGAAACCGGACGGATCTTATCCACCTGAGAAGGGCAGGCCAGGACCGGCACCAGATCTTCCGCACGGTATGTAATCTCTCTGACATAAGAGGCATCCGCATCCGCCGCAAGACTTTTTTCCGCCTCGCCAAGCGCAATCTGACAGTATTCCGCGGTCTTCTCATCCGCCTCAAACAGCGCACACTTCGCTCCGGCTTCCACCGCCATGTTGGACATGGTCATCCGGCTGGCCACGGTCATATTTTCAATGGTATCGCCATGGAACTCGAGCGCTTTATAAGTCGCCCCGTCCGCTCCCAGGTCGCCGATCAGTTTCAGAATAATATCTTTCGAGGCGACATTGTCCGGCAACTTCCCATTCACAGTCACCTTGATTGTCTCCGGCACGCGCACCCAGAGCTGCCCGGTTCCCAGAATACCTGCCATCTCCGTATAGCCGATGCCGGAAGAAAACGCTCCCACGCAGCCGTATGTCGTCGTGTGGCTATCCGTGCCGAACACAATATTCCCCGGCTTCACATAACCCGCCTCCGTCATCAGCTGATGGCAGATTCCGTCCGAACGATGAACATGTGTCATGCCGTACTTTTTGGCGAACTCATTTCCCACACGGAAATGCCGCGTGTCATCCACCTGACTGGCCGGGACGAGGTGGTCATAGATCAGGACAACCTTGTCCGGATCCCAGAGTTTTGAAAATCCCATCTCCTCAAACTTCTCCGCCACAAAGGGGATAAAAATATCGTGAATCATGACGCGATCCACATCGACGGTCACGATATCACCCGGGCAGACATCCTTTTTCACATTCCGCCCGATTATCTTTTCAATCATAGTAAATCCCATGCTGCTATTCCTCTCATCCGATTTTCTATAAGTTAATTCTTTATGTCATTTTTTGAATAGCCGTTCTCCGGATTGCAAGTACCTTACACAAACCGGCAAAAATACACCCGCCATCACATAAACCAGCCATATCCGAAATACACTGCAGATTACGCAAGCCCGTTTCGTCTGCGCATCGCACTGACCAGACCGCCCGCCTGAATAATTTCCAGCAGATTATCCGGCAGGGATGCGATCGGATATGTCTTCTCACCAAGACAGATCTGCTCCCCCACCGTCACGGTGATCTCATCTCCCTCAGACACATCCGCCTGCAAATCGGAATTCTCAATCAGAAGCAGACCGTTGTTGATGGAGTTGCGGAAAAAAATCCGCGCATAAGATTTTGCAATGACGCAGCGGATGCCGAGCGCCTTGATCACCTCCGGCGCCTGTTCCCGGGAAGAACCGCATCCGAAGTTTTTCCCCGCCACAATAATATCGCCGGGCTGTATCTGCGCCGCCAGCTCCGGGCGAAGCGGCGAGAAAGCGTATGGTTTCATATCCTCCACCGTCTTTAACGCAAGATACTCCGTCGGCATAATGATATCCGTGTCGATATCATCGCCGAGAAGCCAGACTTTTCCTGTAAATTTATCCATAACAGACTCTCCTTTTTCTGTGAATAGTAACAATTTATAGCATGTCTGCTGTCGTAATCTCACCCCTGATCGCGGAGGCCGTCACGGTAGCCGCCGAGGCAAGGTACACAAAGGAATCCGCATGCCCCGCGCGCCCTTTGAAGTTGCGCGTGCCGGTGCTGATCAGAGTCTCTCCCTCTCCGATCACGCCCTGACAGCTTCCCCAGCAGACGCTGCAGTTTGCATTCATCACGATAGCACCCGCCTCCATAAAGGTCTGAATCAGTCCCTCTTCCATAGCCTGGGCGTAAACCTCCTGGCTGGCCGGGACGACAAGGAACCGCACCAGCGGATGCACTTTTTTCCCTTTGATAATCTCCGCGCCCACCCGGAGATCCTCGATTCTGCCGTTGTTGCAGGAGCCGAGGAATGCCTCGTCAATCTTTACGCCGGCGCATTTTTTTGCGTTGACCAGATTATCTACGAAATGAGGCTTTGCCACCACCGGAGTGATCGTGCTCAGATCAATCTCATATTCCTCCGCAAAGACCGCGTCCTCATCGCTCTTAAATATATACTTAGGTTCTCTGTCGCGCTCTTTCAGATAATCCATGGCCACTTCATCCACTTCCATCAGCGCGGTCTTGGCTCCCGCCTCCACACAGAGATTGCAGATGGCAATCCGGTCGCTCATCGTCAATGTCTTCATACCCTCACCGACGAACTCCATGGCCTTGTAGTTGGCGCCGTTGGCTCCGATTCTCCCGATGATTGTCAGAATCAGATCTCTGGCGTAAACGCCTTCCGGCAGCTTTCCCGTGAGATAAAAACGGATTGTCTCCGGGACAAGCACCCAGGAGGTGCCGGTCACCATGGCATACAGGTAATCCGTGCAGCCAACACCGGTTCCGAACGCACCAAGCGCACCGTAAGCACAGGTGTGGCTGTCCGCGCCGAAGATCAGCTCTCCGGGGCGCACATGATTCTCCATCATAATCTGATGACAGACACCCTTTCCCTCGTAGAAAGTGATGCCGTGCTCTTTCGCAAAATCCCGCATCTTTTTGTGGGATGCTGCTGTCTTCGGGCTGTCCGCCGGCACATTGTGATCCACAATCCAGACCAGCTTGCTGACATCAGCGATATGCGGATGCTTTAATTGATTGTGATACATATCAATGGTGAGATGCGTGGTTCCGTCATTGCTCATCAGCCGATCCACTTCCACCGTGTGGATGTCGCCGGCCTTTACCTCGTCTACGCCGGCCGCTGCGGCGATGATTTTTTCCGCCATTGTCATTCCCATGTTTACTGTCCTCCGTATCTACGAACGTTCTATCCTTTTCATTTACTCATAATGATGGCACACCACACTAGCGGTTCAGCGACGCGATCAGCCCGCCCTGGTCCAGAATCCCCTGCATATAGGGCGGCAGCTTGGTGCAGACAAACTCCCGGTCGCCCACCGTGGCAACGCCGTCAGTCAGAGACAGTTCCATCTCATCGCCCTCATTGACCGCATCGTAGAGATCTTTGCTGACGATGACCGGAAGCCCGATATTGATGGCGTTTCTGTAAAAAATCCGCGCAAAAGACTTGGCGATCACTGCCTTTACGCCCAGCGCTTTCAAAACTGCAGGCGCCTGTTCTCTGGAGGAACCGCAGCCAAAATTTTCATTTGCCACGACAAAATCCCCCGGCTGCACTTCGGACGCAAAGCTCCGGTTTAAAGATTCAAACGTGTGTTCCTTCATCTCGTCGACCGTCGGGTAAAGCAAATACTGGGACGCAATGATCTGATCCGTATCTACATCCGTGTGAAATCGAAATATTTTTCCCATGTCCATGTTCTCCTACTCATATATTCGCCACTTCCTGATGAAGTGCTGTTTTTCGTACTATTGTTTTATTTTACTACTCCGTTCGGCTCTTATCAATATAAAGCGTCATTCAAATATTGTCAAATAAAAATGGCATGGCGGGATGCCATACCATTTTTATATCATGTGCAAAAAACGGCACATGATCGCATTTCGCCGCTCGCCGAATGCACCAGTGCATTCTTCTCGCTTGCGCTCATTATATCGTGAATTCCTATTCAAAGTCTTAGTTATTGATCAGCTTGTCCTCGCCGTTCCAGCTGTACAGCTTGCGGACTTCCTCACCAACAATCTCAGCCGGATGCTCTGCAGCTTTTCTGCGCATCGCCTTGAAGTGAACCTGACGTCCGGCAGGAGACATGTCAAGCAGGAACTCTTTCGCGAATGTACCATCCTGGATGTCGGAAAGGATCTTCTTCATCGTCTTCTTGGTCTCGTCGGTAATGACCTTCGGTCCGGTCACATAGTCGCCGTACTCCGCAGTGTTGGAGATCGAATATCTCATGCCCGCAAATCCGGACTGATAGATCAGGTCAACGATCAGCTTCATCTCATGAATGCACTCAAAGTATGCGTTTCTCGGATCATAGCCCGCCTCGCAGAGTGTCTCGAAACCAGCCTGCATCAGAGCACATACACCGCCGCAGAGAACTGCCTGCTCACCGAAGAGGTCTGTCTCGGTCTCGGTGCGGAATGTGGTCTCCAGAACGCCGGCTCTCGCTCCGCCGATTGCCAGCGCGTAAGCCAGCGCGATCTCCAGCGCTTTGCCGGTCGCATCCTGCTCCACAGCCACCAGACACGGCACACCCTTGCCTGCCTGATACTCACTGCGGACGGTATGACCCGGTCCCTTGGGTGCGATCATTGTCACATCCACATCTGCGGGGGGAACGATGCAGCCGTAATGAATGTTGAAACCGTGTGCGAACATCAGCATATTGCCCGCCTCCAGATTCGGCTCGATATCTTTCTTGTACATATCCGCCTGCTTCTCATCGTTGATAAGGATCATGATGATATCTGCTTTTTTTGCAGCCTCAGCGGTTGTGTAAACTTCAAATCCCTGCGCTTCCGCTTTTGCCCAGGACTTGCTGCCCTCATACAGACCGATAATAACGTTGCATCCGGACTCTTTTGCATTCAGCGCATGTGCGTGTCCCTGGCTGCCATACCCGATGACCGCGATGGTCTTTCCCTCTAAAGCGGCAAGATTACAGTCTTCCTGATAATAGATTTTTGCTTCTGACATGACTTATCCTCCATAAACATTGTATTTTTTTTATATAAAAATGCATCCCACGGCAAAGCAATTGCGGGGTCTGTATTTTATGTACCATCGATGATCCGGTATTGTATTACTTTCCGGCGCAAAAAGCGGTGCACTTAACACGGCATCCCGGCGCAAAAGTTCGGATCGCAATTACAGCATCCTGACATCCTTATCGCCGCGGCTTAATCCCGTCTCACCGGTTCTCGCCAGCTCCAGAATATCGTACCCTTTCACCAGATCAATAAACGCGTCGAGCTTTCTCTGCTCACCGGTCAGCTCGATCACCATGGAATCACTGCTGACATCCACGATCTTCACCCGGAAAATATTCGCCACGGCGAGAATCTCCTGCCGGTCAATATCCCTCGCCCGAAGCTTCACCAGAATCAGCTCCCGGCAGACAGAATCGCCATCCTTAAGCGCCTTGATATCGATCACATCCTCCAGCTTGGCCAGCTGCTTCTGAATCTGCTCCAACACCAGCTCATCGCCTCTCGCCACCACCGTCACCCGGGTAAAGCGGGGATCTGCTGTCACGCCTGCGGAAAAGCTGTCGATATTAAAGCCGCGGCGGCTGAACAAGCCAGAAATATGACTGACCACGCCCGGCGTATTTTCTACTAATAAAGAAAGAACCTGTCTTCTCTCCACGGTATCGCCTCCCACGCTGCTACTGTCCTGAATAATAACAACTTTCCTCATTCTAGCAACAAGTAATTTCTTTGTCAAGAGTCAAGACCCTCCGCAGAGGTATGTTTTACAGCGTTTTTTTGCCCCTTTATAAAAATCAACCGGGAAATAGATAAGATTCCGTGAAAATGCAAAGAAATCAATATTTGCCAGAAAAAATACTCTGTGGTATAGTGAAAAGAAAAAACAAAGGAGCACTATGTTATGGAAATACAGTACTTTAAAGATTTCAGCCCCGCCCTCGGCCGGGACATGGAGTGCAAGGTCTACGGTCATGCCGGCCGCCCCGTACTCTTCATCCCCTGCCAGGACGGCCGTTTTTTTGACTTTGAGAATTTTAAAATGATCGATTACTGGAGACCCTGGATTGATGACGGAAAAGTGATGGTTCTCTCGATCGACACCATCGATCAGGAGACCTACTCCGCCGACTGGGATCCCGCCGTACGGATCCGCCGCCACGAGGACTGGATCCGCTATATCACCGACGAAATGGTTCCTTTCATCACCTCCATGGCTTCCGAACGCAACGGCTGCGCACCAAACGGCGTCATCGCTTTCGGCTGCAGTCTCGGCGCCACACACGCTGCCAACCTGTACTTCCGCCGCCCCGACCTCTTTGACGGTCTGCTGGCGCTCAGCGGCATCTACAGCACACAGTATGGGTTCGGCGATTACATGGACGAGCTGGTCTACGCCAACTCTCCCGTGGATTACCTGAGCAATATGCCCGAAGACCATCCCTACATGGAGCTCTACCGGAGCCGGAAAGCGGTCATCTGCTGCGGACAGGGAGCCTGGGAACAGCCGGGGACATCCCACATCATCAAGGACATTCTGGACCGGAAGGGCATTCCCGTCTGGGTGGATTTCTGGGGATACGATGTCAACCATGACTGGTGCTGGTGGTATAAGCAGGTCGAGTACTTTGTGCCGTGGCTGCTGGGAGAAACAGACTGAGTGTTTTTATTTTTCTGGATTTCCAGGAAGATCTGTGCTATACTTTTCTGAGGTAAGGAACTGTCACGAAATAATATGCACAGATTGTGCTGGATAATGCGTGAAACACAGTCTTTAAAAACGTAGCCGTAGCGGGGCGCTAAGCAAACGTCCGGGGGACGTTTGCTTAGCGCCGACCGGAACGGAGTGTAGACCGGCGAGGCTTTTAGAGGCTGCGGTTTGCGTATTAGCCAGTGCAGGATGGCCACATTATTTCGTGACAGTTCCTTAAGTCAAAAAGTGTGTTTTGTATAAAAGACTTTATACTGCTTTTGCATACATACGAGGAGGAACCCCATGAAAAATGTCATTTTTATCTCACCGAATTTTCCGACGAACTACTGGCAGTTCTGCCGGGAACTGAAAAACAACGGACTGAATGTCCTGGGTATCGGCGACCAGCCCTACGACGAGCTGATGCCGGAGTTGAAAGAAAGCTTGAACGAATACTATAAGGTAAACAGCCTGGAAGATTATGACGAAGTATACCGTGCGGTCGCTTTCTTTGCTTTCAAATACGGCCGCATCGATTTCATCGAATCCAACAATGAATACTGGCTGGAGCAGGACGCAAAGCTGCGCACCGATTTTAATATCAAAACCGGTTTCCAGGAGAGAGATCTGCCCCGCATCAAGTACAAATCCAAAATGAAAAGGTACTATGAGAAAGCCGGCATCCCCGTCGCCCGCTACCATCTGGTAGACAGCGAAAAAAATTGCCTGAAGTTTATCGCAAAAGTCGGATACCCGGTCATCGTAAAACCGGATAACGGCGTGGGCGCCTCCCATACATACAAGCTGGAGAATGATGAAGATCTGACATCCTTCTTCGCGGAAAAAGAGGGGGTGTCTCCTACATCATGGAGGAGTTCATCAACGCCGAGATCAACTCTTACGACGCCATCATCGACTCTCACGGGAACCCCATCTTCGAGACCGGCAACTGCACGCCCATCTCCATTATGGACAGCGTCAACTACGGCGACGACGCCATCTTCTATATTGAGAAAAACCTTTCGGAAGATGTCCAGGAGGCCGGCCGCGCAACCATAAAAAGCTTCGGCGTAAAGAGCCGTTTCGTCCACTTTGAGTTTTTCCGTCTCCTGTCCGACCACGAAGGCATCGGCAAAAAGGGAACCGTGATGGCTCTCGAGGTAAATATGCGCCCCTGCGGCGGCTTTACCCCCGACATGATCAATTACGCGAGAGAGACAAATGTCTACAAGATCTGGGCCGACATGGTCGCCTTTGACAAAACCGAAAAAGAAATCGGCGGTTATCACTACTGCGGATTCGCAGGGCTGAGAGATTACAAAGACTATGTTCTCACCCACGAGGAGATTTTGGAAAAATACGGTGACCATCTGAAAATGACGGGCCGTCTCCCGGATGCCCTCTCCGCTGCCATGGGAAATAAGATTTACATGGCCACCTTTGACACGAAAGAGGAGTTGGAGACGTTCTTTAAAGATTTGCTAGAGACAAAATAACCGAAGCTGCAAATTCACAGAGAACACAAAAATAAGGCGGGATAAAGGATGCTGAGCCTTCCGCTGTATCAATGTAAACCTTTCTGATAACGCAAAGATTCCGCAGGATACCATGTACCGGAGTACAGTATTCTGCGGAATCTTTTATATTACAGATAATTTCCCGATGAATCTCCCCTGCGGGTACAACCGCTCACCGCGAATTTTTTCAGCTATTTATGAAACATGCATCGGTCAGGCAATACAATCTCTCTTTGATTCCCTTACCGGATACACCTACGCCTGCGCCGGGATTTTATACGAGCTCTTCAGCGACACAATCCGGTTGAACACCGGATGATTCTCCTCGGAATCCTTCGCATCCACACAGAAAAATCCGTTCCGGACAAACTGAAAACTGTCATACTTCTTCGCAGTCTCCAGGGACGGCTCCACATAGCAGTTTTTCAAAACCGTCAGCGAGTTGGGGTTCAGATTCAGACTGCCGTCCTCATTGTAGACGCCCTTTTCCTCATCAATAATATTCTCATAGAGACGCACTTCCGCCTGAATTGCCGTGGCTGTGTCCGCCCAGTGAATCGTGCCGCGCACTTTCCGCCCGTCGGGACTGTTTCCTCCGCGGCTCTCCGGGTCATAAGTACAATGAACCACTGTCACATTCCCCTCAGCATCTGTCTCATATCCGGTGCAGGTGACAAAATAAGCGTTCATCAGCCGTACTTCATTGCCCGGATACAGGCGGCGGTACTTCTTCGGCGGCTCAATCATGAAATCCTCCCGCTCAATATAGAGCTCCCGGCTGAAGGGAACCAGCCGCTTGCCGAGCTCAGGATTCTCCATGTTGTTATCAATCTCCAGCTCTTCCGTCTGCCCTTCCGGATAATTGTCGATGATCAGCTTAACCGGATCCAGCACCGCCATGGCGCGGGGCGCGGTCATCTTCAGATCTTCCCGGATGCAGTACTCCAGCATAGCATAGTCCACCGAGCTCTGGCTCTTGGACACACCGCAAAGCTCCACAAACTTCTTAATCGAAGACGGGGTGAAACCACGGCGACGCAGCGCAGCAATCGAGACCAGCCGGGGGTCATCCCATCCGTCGACAATGCCCTCCTCCACCAGCTTTTTGATATAGCGCTTGCCGGTAACCACATTGGTCAGATATAATTTAGCAAACTCAATCTGCTTCGGCGAATGCTCAAATCCCACCTCACGCACAACCCAGTCATAAAGCGGCCGGTGATCCTCAAACTCCAATGTACAGATAGAGTGTGTGACCCCCTCAAAGGCATCCTCCAGCGGGTGTGCGAAATCATACATCGGGTAAATACACCAGGTATCGCCGGTCCGATGATGGGTCATATGTGCCACGCGATAGATAATAGGATCGCGCATATTGATATTCGGCGAGGCCATGTCAATTTTAGCGCGGAGCACCTTTTCCCCATCCGCGTAGACGCCGTTTTTCATATTTTCAAAAAGCTCCAGGTTCTCCTCCACGCTGCGGTTGCGGTATGGACTTTCTTTACCCGGTTCCGTCAGGGTCCCCCGGTATTCCCGGATCTCCTCCGGTGTCAGATCGCAGACATATGCTTTTCCCTTTTTGATCAGCGTCACTGCCGCCTCGTACATCCGCCCAAAATAATCGGAAGCAAAAAACAGGCGATCCTCCCAGTCCGCGCCCAGCCACTCGATGTCCGCTTTGATGGACTCCACGAACTCTTCCTTTTCTTTGGTCGGGTTCGTATCGTCAAACCGCATGTTGAACTTTCCGCCATACTCCTGCGCTAATCCGTAATTCAGCAGGATAGACTTGGCATGTCCGATATGAAGATAGCCGTTCGGCTCCGGGGGAAAGCGGGTGCACACCGTCTCGCAATTCCCCTCCGCGATATCCTTATCTATGATCTGCTCTATAAAATTCCTTGAAACTACTTCGTTTTCCATGTGTCTATACCATTTTCCCTTTTTTGAAATCTTAACAGTTATGAAATCTTTTTTAACTGCTCACTATGCTCCGCGACGGCATCCTTCAATACATCAACGTCCATTTGCATGGCCTCAATCTGATCACTCTTCTTTACATATCTCCAGAATGTAGTAGTATAACAATTCTCGATGTTACGCAAAGGTGGCAAAATATCATTTTCCATAATAATCTGCGTCTTCCGGATATCGCCTTTCATAGTCTGGGTTTCGTCCTGCATGGTATGAATATCACCTTGCATAACCTGGATATCGCCTTTCATGGTCTGGATTTCGCCCTGCATGGTATGAATATCACCTTGCATAACCTGGATATCGCCTTTCATGGTCTGGATTTCACCCTGCATGGTCCGGATGTCACCCTGCATCTGGGGTAATATCTTTGTCTCGATATTGTCCACCCGGGTTTCTATCCCCTCCATACGGGCCTCAATGCCCTCCATACGGGTCTCAATTCCATCCATACGGGAATCCAGATGTACACCCAGTTCCCCCACCTGGGTTTGCACGATGTTAGAAATCGCCTGCAAATCTTCTCTTGCCAGTGTCATTTTGCTTCCTTTCTACTCTCTCACTCATATATAAAACTCCCGGAAATCACACCAATAACTAACATTACCTGCAGTCCTGATCATTCCACATGCTTATGTGTAAACAGATGATCCTGACAATATTCAAAATTCCCCTTGCACCTGGAACAGTAACGGAACTGCAGATTCGGGTCATCCAGCTCCGTCCGCCCGCAGATCGCGCACTTATGAATCGCTCCGCCTGCCGTACCTCTGGACTGATGCACCTGCTTTTTGAAATTCTGCCGTCGTCTGAAATCCTTTGGCGATGCCGCCATATGCCGCGTCATCGCAAAGAAAATCAGGAAGTTCAGGACAGACGAGAGAATCGCCACGCGCCCCGACCAGGAACTCACCACAAATGAATACGCAATCATCACGCCGTACACCGCCGCCATCCACTTCATCTTAATCGGAATAATGAAGTACAGCATCACCTTCATATCCGGGTAGCAGACAGCAAAGGCCAGAAAAATCGTCAGATTGATATAATAGGTACTGAAACTGCTGCCCATAGGATACAGCACGGCAACCCCCAGCATTTTATATACCAGGAACAGGAAAAATGCGCCGAGTATCGTAAAAATCACACCGCCGAAGATATATAGATTAAAGCGGAATGTCCCCCAGGTCTGTTCCAGCACCGTACCCAGCTGATAATACAACACCAGCATAATGATAAAGAATATAATATTCGACCCGGACGGCGGGATCAGCACCCAGGAAATCAGCCGCCAGACCTGTCCGTGAAGAATAAGATACGGCTCCAATGTCAGATAATTCAATACACTGGGCGCCACATACTCAAAAACATATCCGATAACATAGCAGGCAATAATATACTTCATCAGCCCGGGGATGGCGAATCTGCCGAATTTACGTTCCATCTTGTTTAAAAACCGCATCGCTTACTCCTGTCCAAGATTTGAAATAACAGCATCTTTCTATGTCCGTCTATTATAATCCCTGACTTTTTTCTTTGTCAACCGTCAGATAACAGATTAAAATTTC
>JAJQAD010000209.1 GCA_021204005.1 Clostridiales bacterium | reverse complement strand
TACATATACAAAGGAGCAACATATGGGTAAGATTACATTTGATTACAGCAAGGCGGCTTCTTTCATCCGCGAGGAAGAAGTGAAGAATATGAGCAGGATTGCCGCGGACGCGAAGGATCTCCTGCTTTCCAGAATCGGTGCGGGAAATGATTTTCTGGGATGGATTGATCTTCCGACGAACTATGACAAGGATGAGTTTGCCCGGATTAAACAGGCGGCAGCGAAAATCCAGAGTGATTCTGAAGTGCTGGTGGTGATCGGCATCGGGGGTTCCTATCTCGGAGCGCGGGCGGCGATTGAGTTCCTTCGCCACGGCTTTTACAACAATATTCCTGCTTCGAAGCGGGGGACGCCGGAGATCTACTATGCGGGAAACAATATCAGCGGCGCATACCTGAAAGGTATTCTCGATGTAATCGGAGATCGCGATTTTTCCGTAAATGTGATCTCCAAGTCTGGCACTACGACGGAGCCGGCGATTGCTTTCCGGATCTTTAAGGAGAAGCTGGAGAAGAAGTACGGTAAGGAGGAAGCGGCGAAGCGTATTTACGCAACCACAGATAAGGCCAGAGGGGCACTGAAGGTGCTTGCCACGGAGGAAGGATACGAGACATTTGTCGTACCGGACGACATTGGCGGACGGTTTTCCGTACTGACAGCGGTAGGACTTCTTCCCATTGCAGTCAGCGGTGCGGATATTGACAAGCTGATGGAAGGGGCCGCGGCCGGACGGGAGCTCGCCCTGAATCAGCCTTTCGAGGAGAATGACGCGATGCAGTATGCTGCGATCCGTAATATTCTGCTGCGCAAGGGTAAGACAGTGGAAGTGCTGGCAAACTATGAACCGAGCATTCATTATATCAGTGAGTGGTGGAAGCAGCTGTACGGCGAGAGCGAAGGAAAAGACCAGAAAGGTATTTTCCCCGCATCCGTTGATCTGACCACCGATCTGCATTCCATGGGTCAGTTTATTCAGGATGGCGCGCGGATTATGTATGAGACGGTACTGGCGATCGAGTCGCCGGCGGAGGCTCCTGTGATCCAGGAGGAGCAGACAGATCTGGACGGCCTGAATTATCTGGCCGGCAAAGATATGAATTTTGTAAATGACTGTGCGATGAACGGTACGATCATGGCGCACACCGACGGATCTGTTCCGAATCTGCTGGTAAAAATCCCGGCGCAGGATGAGTATTCTCTGGGACAGTTGTTCTACTTCTTTGAGTTTGCGGTTGGCGTAAGCGGATACATTCTCGGGGTGAACCCGTTTAACCAGCCCGGCGTGGAGAGTTATAAGAAGAATATGTTTGCGCTGCTCGGCAAGCCGGGATATGAGGACATGCGGGAAGAATTGTTAAAGCGCCTGTAAAACGAGGAAAAATATTAAGGCGCATGTATAACGAAAAATGTTAAAATGCCTGTAAAATTTCTGGTATACGAAATGTGGAGAAATGGGACGAAATATAGTATTTCGTCCCATTTTTATAGTAAAAACCAGGTGTTTTTGTGTTGCGCACCCATTTTTTGCAAAAGGGTATTGACATACGAGGATAAGACTGTTATAATTTGCGAACAGTCTTGTAACAAATTTGTAATAATTTAGAACGAAATGCGTAATATAAAGACATGAAAAATTCATTTGCAGATTTGAAACAGACAAGTAAAAAACAGATTTGCTGCTACAGCGAATCCATCAGGAGGTTACATGAAGTTCAGAAAATTGGTTTTTGAATGCGGACTTATCGCAGCGTCAGTTGCAGTTATATCCGCCTCATCAGCCGTTTCTGTCAGCGCCGCAGAAACTGTTGCTGATTCGGCAAATGCCGGGTCGGAGCAGAATGAGACGGAAAACAGTAAAACAAACCAGAACCCGCAGGAAGATTCCGGTGATGAGTTGGAAGAAAAAGTTTCTGAAGAGGAAGTTCCTGAAAAAGAAGTCTCTGAAAAGGAAGCTTCTGAGGAGGAGACGTCCGGAGAGGAAAGCTCTGTGGACGAGGCGTCAGAGGAACAGACATCTGAGGAGTCATCCGAGTGGGCAGATAAATTGCTTGTGGTCGTAGAAGAAGATACCAGCCTGAATATCCGCAAAGAGCCGGATACTGACTCGGAGATCATTGGAAAAATGTCCAGAGGTGCGGCTGCAGAGGTCGTGGAACAGGGCGAAGAGTGGAGTAAAATCGTATCCGGAGATGTGGAAGGGTATGTGTGCAATGAATACTGTGTATTTGCCGGGGAGGCGGAGGCACAGGCGGCAGAAATTTGTACTACAGAAGCGACGGTGACGGCGGATGGTGTCCGCCTGAGGGGAGATGCCAGCACAGAATCTGCCATATATAAAGTGATGGAGGAAGGTGAATCACTGACCGTATCCGATGATGCTGAGGAAACGGAAAGCAGCTGGATCCCGGTTGAGTATGGCGATGATGTGGCGTATGTGTCCGCTGATTACGTGGATGTGGAACTGGCGGTAGGCGAAGCCGTAAGCATGGAGGAGATTTACGAGCAGCAGGCGGCGGAAAAAGCAGCGGCAGAGCAGGCAGCCGCGGAACAGGCAGCGGCAGAACAGGCAGCGGCGAACGAAGATGTCACAGCTCAGACTTCTGCTTCCGGGAGCACAGCGGTCAGCGCTTCTTCTGATGATCTTACACTTCTGGCCGCCATTATTTATTGTGAGGCCGGCGGTGAGTCCTATGAGGGTCAGCTTGCGGTAGGCGCGGTGGTGATGAACCGTGTAAAGAGCGGTTCTTTCCCGAATTCAGTCTCGGGCGTGATTTATCAGAGCGGTCAGTTCTCACCTGCTTCCAGCGGTAAGCTTTCCCGTATCCTTGGAAACGGCAGTGCCACATCCAGTTGCTATCAGGCAGCGCAGGCCGCAATCAACGGTGAAGATAATACGGGAGGCGCATTGTATTTCCGTGCCGGTTCCAGCGGAGGGACCGTGATTGGAAATCAGGTATTTTATTAAGATTGATGCGGAATAATGAGCTGTATCACTGATACATTTTTCGATACAGATACAAAACCGGCATGCGGTGGCTGAATGAAAAAAGCGATTGCCTGCCGGTTTTTTTTCCTCAGAAAAGAGTAAGAAAAAAATCTGTGAAAAATATGGGTGGAAAAAGGTTTTTTGTTGTAAAAACGGAGAATATATAGTCCTGTCTTTGACAGTTGGTACAGTTAGAAAATCGCTCCAAGCCTTGAAATAC
>JAJQAD010000100.1 GCA_021204005.1 Clostridiales bacterium | reverse complement strand
TCTTTTATCACAATAGTTTTCACAGCAACATTCGCTCTCAATTTTCTGTCCGGTTGCGGCGCTGCAACCACAACCCCAGAATCCACAGCAGAAGAAGAGACCGGTTCAACCGACCCGGAATACTGGTTTGACCTTGATACTTACCACGATAATTTAAGCGACAATCGCATCGCAATGACGGAATACCGGGAGCAATACGAAGCTGACGCTGCATCGCTTCGCACAGAAGAATACGTCAACCTGGATTTTTCCGATTGCGAGTTCGAACCTTTTCCCGAAGGAGAAGACTTGTCGGTGATGGCCATCACAATCCCGGAAATCACAACCGGGGAAGCCTGGGAAATGATTGAAAACTGGCTGAACTATGCCGGTCAGGAAGAGGAAGTGAATTTAAAAACAGATGTCATCGTGGTATCGGAACGGCTGGGAACCCTCGGCTCGGATGAAGACCCGGAATACTATCCCTTTTATGACAACCTCTCTTCTCTCGGAACGCTGCAATACGGAGAAGGAGCATTTCTCAGCACAGATACGGCTTATATGAGCTTTGTCGACGGCGGAATCAATGCCATGAGCACCGGGAAAATATCCTCTTATCTGAATAACGGGACCACCGCATCCGCAGACTGTTTCGGCGACAATACTGCTGACGTGGTCACAAGCGGCGCGCCAGATGAGCTGGGAACAGAATCTTACCTGCTCCCGGGCGGCTTGCTTTCCATCCGGGAAGGTGCAGACCTGGTGAATGCATTTTATGACAGCGGCGTCCTGTTCCCGGCATATGCGGACGGTGAATCAAACACCATCCGCACAGTAAATGTATTTCGCCTCGGAAATAACGTGTATGGATATGACTATCAGGTCTCGCGGACATACAAGGGAGTTCCCTTTGCGTGGAATGCCCAGAACATGAACTATTTTTACGGAGGATCCTGGTTTGTCGAGATTGATGATGCACATGCGTACATCGTCGACAGCACCGGCATCGCCGCCAGCTACAGCAATTACATCGGATCCAATGAGATAACTGCCCTGCTTACGGAAACCGATCTGATTTCCCTGTCTGACATTGCTGCACAATTAAGTCAGGAACTCGCACTTCAGGCAAGCGCGGTAATAAAAAATGCTGAGCTTGTCTACGTCCGAATTGATGAGCCTGATGCGGATCACGAGGTAAAATATGTCCTCCCCTGCTGGCATTTCTCCGGCCAGAGCATGCGCAGCGACGAAGAAATTGAAATTTTTGTAGACGCCCTGACCGGAACGCTGGTCAGTTGTTACGGAGTCCACGACTGACACACAAAGTTATATCGTACATCCGGCTGCAAAGCACGCTGACGTACTTTGTCCGATTTGCACAACTATTTAAGGAGAAAATCCACCCATGTTTTCCTGTATCAAAGCAGAATTAAAAAAAATATTCTCCGCTCCCAACATACTATTGACCGCCTCCGGCATCCTCGTTCTCCTCCTGTCCGCAACAGGGGCGACAGCGAATGACGGTTCCGAGGTAAGCATCTTTGCCATGATGATAAGCGGCACGCAATCGGGCTATCGAGAAAGCATCGAGGGAAGTTCTCTCTGGCTCTGGCGGCAGGGAACCGGCTCCTGGCTTGCGGTCTTTCTGCCCTTGCTCCTCAACTTCGGTTATATTACGCTGCTCTCCTCCGAGCGACGGAACGGCCAGCTGCGCTTTCTGCTGATCCGCTCGGGAAACCGTCGCTACTGCGTCTCAAAAGTCATCAGCGGCGCAATCTTCGGCGGTGTCCTCTTTCTGCTCTCCTACTGCCTGTTCGGGTTGCTGATGGCAGCAGCATTCCCGTCCTTTTCCTCTTTCCCGGCGGAGGAGCAGAATTTCTACCTGGATTGGATTTTTGGAGAATCTGTCCCGCTGTATATTATAAAACGTGTTACAGGGGCTTTTTTATACGGGGTATCCGGAAGCGCCTTCGGCATAGGAGTCTCCATCCTTTTCCGGGATAAATACATGCTGATCTGTCTGCCCTTCCTGCTGAATTATTCCCTGCGGCAGGTATTGCTCAAACTGGAGATGGATGCCTATACTGCCGGAGCAGACTCCACGCCGTTTTATGAAGCGTTGTTCCCCGACAATCTTCTGAATGTGGCAGTAAATCCGTACTGGTTTCTCACACTGCTGCTGACGGTTTTGGTTTTTGCCGGGCTGACCGTACTCTTTTGCCGGATAACTTTGCAAAAAGTATTTACATTATAAGAAAATGATGCCCGCAACATCCGCTACATACAAACTATTTTTGAAAAAACGAAGTTCTGTTTCAGGAAATATCTGCGGTGCTCTCACTTTTCATTACCACAATAATAATGAAAACTAAATCAATAGTAGGAGAAACAGCTCATGACAGAATTATGGAACGCTAAAAAAATTGCTGCCTGTATAAACCCCAATACCCGCCCGCCAGGCACGACTATAAATAAAACAGGGAAAACACCACACGGCTTTCAGACCATCCGGAAAATATCTGCTGCCGAATTTACACGGTGGCTGCGAAGCAGCCGTCTGATTATCCTCGGCGTGATGCTGGTCTTCATCCACATGCAGGTAATCCGGCCGTTATGCGACTGTGCCGCACGCATGGGTGAGCCGGTTGCCATCCAGGAAGCGTTCGTCGCACTGGGCAATTCCGGGCAGATTGTACTGATTATACCTCTGCTTTTCCTGGTTCTGATCGCAGATTTTCCGCAGAAAAACGGCATCGACCTGTTTTATCAGATTCGCTGCCCGAAGAAAATCTGGATTCTGGGTCAGACTCTGTTCGCTGCTCTTGCTGCTTTCTTTCTGGTCGCATTTCTCTTTCTGTCATCGGGAATTATGATTCTGGGAAATGCTACCTGGCAAACAGATTTCAGCCACGCCGTCACACATTATCTTTCGGTTTATCCAGAGCGGACGGCTGATTACGTCGTACAACTCCTGCCTGCAAACTTGTACCAGCAGATGACACTCCCGGAAGCTGTATTCTTCACGGCAACTCTGATGTGGTTTTATTTTCTGCTGCTTGCGCTCATACTTTTGCTGTCTACCCTTTACAGTAGAAAATATGCGGGCGTCCTGGCGGACGCTTTCCTGATTATCCTCGGCGCCATCACATCTGCCGCGGATGTAAGCGCAAAATGGCTGTTTCCCATGGCACACACGATTTCCTGGATTCATTATACAGAATACTTCCGGGAACAGATAGTTCCCATAAAAGCATCTTATCTGTACCTGATGCTGTGTTGTGCAGGACTGTTTGCCTTCTGTATGGCTGCTGCCGGACAATATCAGGCAGGAAAGGAGACAGAATGATAGCGGTAAACAATATTTCACTCACACTAAACAGAAAACAGATTCTGAGAGACATCTCCCTGCAGATGGAAAGCGGAAAAATCTACGGTCTCACAGGCAACAACGGCTGCGGAAAAACAATGCTGATGAAATGTATCTGCGGATTCATAAAGCCCACGTCAGGCGAGATTTTTTCTGACGAAAAACAAATCGGCAAAGATACGGATTACCTGCCGGACGCCGGAATCATTATTGAAACACCGGGATTCATCCCCTATTACAGCGGCTTCAGAAATCTGAAAGTGCTGGCGGACATCCGGAACCAGATTAGCCTGGACGAGATCCGGGTCGCGATGGAGCAGACCGGTCTGGATCCAAATCTGAAACTTCCCGTAAAAAAGTACAGTCTGGGCATGCGGCAGCGCCTCGGTCTGGCACAGGCCATCATGGAAGATCCCTCGGTTCTGATTCTGGACGAGCCTATGAACGGGTTAGACCAACATGGTGTGGAAGAGATACGCAAACTGCTTCTCTCCCTGAAAGAAAAGGGAAAGCTGCTCCTGATAGCCAGTCACAACGTGGAAGATATCCGTATCCTCTGTGATGAAGTATATCAGATGGATCGCGGCGTCATTTTGCCTGAAATATAGATTTTTTCCGATTCTTTACAACCAAAACCGTTTTCATTACAATATGATAATACCAGGGTCAAAAGTTCATGAATGGAGCGCTTGCGGTCCGATTCATGACTTTGGGACCCGCCAAAACACGAGAAAGGAGCAAATTTGACCGTGGTTTGGTCAAATTTAGCGGATTTCGAGTGTTTTGAGGATTGCGTGAGTGGTTTTTACGAAGCAATCCGTGGGTATCATCATCTGTAAGGGTAACAAAAGGATATGATACTACTAATACAACGAATCACTGTACTGGTATTACCATAATTAAGGGGAGACACGAGGGATGACCATTGGGGAATTAGAAAACCTGATTCATAACTACGGCCGGGATATCTATAATTTCTGCCTGCGCCTGACCGGAAGCCGACAGGAAGCGGAAGATCTGTATCAGGACACCTTTCTGACCGCCATGGAGCGGATCAGCAGAATCAATACCGCTCACAATCCAAAAAGCTACCTCCTCTCCATTGCATTCCATATCTGGAAAAACCAGACACGGAAAGCATCCTGGCGGCAACGGATTGCCCCCACCATGGATATGGATACCCCGGAATCAATTCCTGAACCCGCTTCCCCGGATTCCTCCCCGGAAGAGCTGGCCATCTCCGGCGAGGAACGCGGCGCCGTACTGCAGGCCATAACGGGGCTGGCGGACAAATACCGCCTCCCGGTTATCCTTTATTACGGACAGCAGCTGTCTCTGAAGGAAATCGCCGCTGTGCTGTCAATCCCTGTATCAACAGTAAAAAGTCGACTTTACCAGGCACGAAAACTGCTGCAAAAAGAACTGGAGGTATTTTTCCATGAAACATGACATCGATCGCCTGCTGACCGCAGCCCTGGCTCCGGAGGAAACGCCGGACTCTGATCTGAATCAGGAAATACTGAAAAAAGCCCAGGAAAACCCGAACACCGGAGGAAACAGGTTCCGTTTTGCCAATCATCCGACATTTACGAAAAACACCTTCCGCTCTGTCACTCGTCCAGCATTTGCAAAAACCTTCTTCCGCTTTGTCACTCGTCCGGCATTTGCAAAAACCTCCTTTGGCTCTGCCGCTGCAATGTGCGCCATAATCCTCCTTCTGGCGGTCGGAGGCATCACCTCCGTCGCGGCTGTCCGTCACTACCTTTCTCTCTCTGGTGCTACGGAGGAATTCGACATCAGTGACATCTTTGAGAACGAAGACGCCGTCGCCATCAATGAAACACAGACCTGCGGCGACTATACCGTCACTCTTCTCGGCATGGTATCCGGGAAAGAGCTGACGGATTATATCGATGTGCCGAAAGACAACAGTTACATCCTTGTAGCCATCGAACACAAAGCAAACTACGAAGACGGCTCCAACGTCGCAAACTGGGAAAATGACATCGTTGTCTCCCCCTATATTCGCGGTTATGACCCCCTGACTTACAACTATTTCGCCCTGGGCGGAAGTTCCTCCTGCTTTATGGAAGATGGGGTAATGTACGAAGCAGTCGAAACCGCAAATCTGGAATGCTTTGCCGACACCGGGGTATATCTCGGCGTAACACAGTACCGCTATACAGAGCGGGTACAGGCATTCCTCTTCGATGACGAGACCGGCGAAATCACACAAAACCCCGACTATGACGGGCTCAATGCGCTCTTTGAGCTTCCGTTAGACGAATCAAAAGCAGATCCGGGTAAGGCAGATGCCATCATACAATGGGCAGAAAACCAGACAGCAGAAACCTACGCCGAAGTCTATCTTTCCGACATAGAAAACGATGAGATAAAAATGATGCTGGCCTATCTGGAAACCTGGTCCATGACACAGGAATATCTGGAAGAACATGCCGCTCTGCTGCAGCGCAAGACACTCACGCCGGATGCAGACCACGTCATCCACTTTTCCTACGAGGCAGACGGGGAGGAACATTATATAGACCGTGAGGTTCGCTCCCTCACCCAGGCAGCCTATACAAACGGCATCACAGATTTATTTGAAGTGCTGGATTATGAATATGATGAAGCGCAGGAATCCATCCTCATTGAGGCGGTGAGCTATAACGAAGACGACACCGTCACGGTATTAATCTATCAATTAAAGTAAGCCCTACCATTAGTTGCGAAAAACTGCCAGCGTCACTATGAATCAAACAGAAAAGGCCAGATGTTTCCTATCTGGCCTCCACTCACTGAGATTAGTATATAATTCCAACATTTTTCCTACAGCTCATCCGGCCGTTCCACCTCATAATCGCTCCACTCGGAAATCGTGGATGCGCCGGACAGATCCGCCGTAGTCTCATAGGAATCCACCGTAATCGTATACTCGCTGCTTCCCTCCACATAGACGGTTCCATCGCTTCCAACGATACTAACCGTGTTGCCGGATGCGTCCACAATACTTCCCTCGTTCTGCAGAGAACTCAGAACACTGTCGCCGGTCACAACCCAGGTAGAACCTTCCTCAATATAAAGGTTGCAGTACCCGTCTCCGCCGTCCCCGGCCCAGGTCTCGTCATTCACCACCGCGCCGGTCAGCGTGCTGCCATCCGTCATATAAAAATCCAGCTGGCTGATGCTGTCCCAGATAATGTCGCCCTCCATCTCCTGGCTGATCGCGGTAAACAGACAGTCAGCTCCGTTGGCGCCGCTGGTTCCCCATCCGCGCTCATTGCTGTTTCCGGTACACTGGAGGAAGAAATCATTTTCTTCGGCATAGGTGATATCCACATCATACAGAGTAAAAGTGGATTCCGTGTTGGTGGTGTAGAACATTCCGCCGTTTTCCGCCGTCAGGGAACCGCCGGACATCTCAAAAATGCTGTTGCCCACCTCGGAATCCCCGGACATGCTCTGATAGAGAATCGCATTCCAGGTGCAATCGTTCTGACTGTCATCCTGCATACTTCCGGTCAGGTCGCAGCCAAACAGGCGCAGGGTATTCAGTCCCTCGATGCAGACTGCCTCGGAGGAAGTGGCGGTCAGCTCCGCATCGTTTACCGCGATATCTGCGGTACAGTAGACCGCCGGTGAACCTGTTCCGTTCGAAGTGTACGTACCGCCGTTCACCACCATGGTGCCGCCGCCCCGGTCACTCCGGATCGCTGCTGCGGACTCTCCATTTGTCTCAACTGTCAGATCCCAGGCGTACAGCGTGCCGCCGCCCGCCGCGTGGATACCGCCGGAGGTATCCTGCTGCGTCGTAATCGTGGAATCCGCCACATAGACAACGCCGTCGCCATAGGCAAAAACGCCCGCGCCGCCCGCCGCATCGGTCTCCACCGTCGTATCACTGATATAAGTCGTTCCCTCCTTGGTCAGAATCGCCGCGCCGACACCGTAAAAGCTGGAATTATCCCCGCCGGTGCTGTCGGAAGAATCCCTGCTCACTGTACTGTCTGTGATTGTCACATTCGCTCCGCCTGTGATCAGAGCCGCATTCTCATCCGTGCCCGTGGAGGTGATGGCCTCTCCTTCCACAGTTGTATCTTCACTATACTCATTCACCGCCGTGTAACTGATATCAGAGGCAGAGGCATCCGCAGAACCACCCATATCATCGGAAACATCTGTCTCCGATGATGACTCAGAATAGAGGACAAACACCGCGATTACAGTGCCATCCGAATCGTAGGATACCGCAACGACATCTCCCACAGCAAGATCCTCAAATTCAATCTCTGTTGCTCCCGCAGAGCCCATATCACTCATATCACCAATGTCATCAGAGGACATATCCCCCATATCATCGGAGGGCATATCTCCGGAGGGTGCTTCACCGCCTGCGCCATCTCCATCTGCATCGCCGTTATCTGATGTCTCTGAAGCCTCCCCTTCACCGCTTTCGCTGTCAGCTTCCGGTGCACTTCCGCCGCTCTCACCATCCGGCATCTCCGGCACGCTTCCGTCACTGCCCGTGCTTTCACCTTCTGTGCCGTCTCCGCTATCCGGCGGCATCTCCATATCACCGCCGCCCTGCATGCCGCCCATACCTCCGGCGGAAACCTGCGAAGTAATCTCTGTATCGTCGTCCACCGTCACCTCGATCGCATTGCCGATGCCGGAATCCAGAGTGAAGCTGTTATCCCCTATCGCAGTAATCTCACCGTAAACCTTCTCCGCCGTTTCATCCTCTGCGGAAGTCTCCGAACTCTGTTCCGTGCTCGTGCCGCAGCCAGCAAGCAGGGAAGCCCCCACAACCACACCCATCAGAAGGGCTAAATATCTTTTTTTCATATCCCGGTTTCCTTTCCGTCATAATCTTATATAATGCACAATCTATTGTATCTACAGCAAAGTATACCCTGAAAAAGTACCTCAAATTTGTTTTCCATGTGAAAAATCTGTGTTTCACCGAGCGAACGATAAAACAAAGAAAAAGCCATGATATCTCATAACAGACATACCGCCGGAAAATATCAGGGCTTTCCATGATGATTCATAACTGTTCAGAACCTGCACAGTTACGATTATTCTTTTCCATAATTCCAGTCTCCGACTCAGATATTTACAGGTAATAACAATGGTTCATTCCCGATAAACACTGCACCGGAATCGCCGGCAAAACCACTCCCTACAGAATCACTGCCTTAATCGCCGCGAGCAGTTCATCATACTCCTCAAACGCCGGAATCTGCGGGTAATCCGCCTTGATCTGCTCCGTGCTCTTAAACAGAAATCCCGCCTTGCTCGCCTGAATCATGCCGAGATCATTAAAGCTGTCGCCGCTGGCGATTGTCTCAAATCCGATCGACTGAAGCGCTTTCACTGTCGTATATTTCGACTTCTCACAGCGCATTTTGTATCCGGTGATGGAGCCGTCCTCTGCCACTTCCAGGGAATTGCAAAAGATTGTCGGCCAGCCGAGTTTTTTCATCAGCGGCGTGGCAAACTGCTCAAAGGTATCGCTTAAAATAATCACCTGACAGCAGGAGCGGAGTTCGTCCAGAAACTCTTTCGCACCCGGCATGGGATCGATCTTTGCGATTGTTGCCTGAATCTCCTTTAATCCCAGTCCGTGTTCCTTTAAAATATTCAGACGGTACTGCATCAGCTTGTCATAATTCGGCTCGTCCCGCGTTGTCTTCTTCAATTCCGGGATACCGCTGGCCTCAGCAAACGCAATCCAGATTTCCGGTACCAGTACGCCTTCCATATCTAAACATGTAATATACATTTCTTGTCCTCCTTTTGTGAAATCCATTGTATCATCATATCATAGGAAAATTCCAATTACAAGCCAATATATTTCACTACTCACTCCACACTCTTTAACGCCTCCACCGGGTCAATCACATTGAGCAGCCGGTTTGTGATCTGATTGACGATAACGGCAAACACAAAGGATGTCACCGCGCAGATCACATAAGTGGACGGGTGGACACTGACTGCAAAATACAGCCCCGGAATCTTCAGCGCCCAGCAAAGACACATGCTGATGCCAAAGCCCGCCGGCAGTCCGAGGGCAATGCCGATCGAGGACAGAATCAACGTCTCTTTATTTACATACGAATGCACTTCCCGATCATAAAATCCCAGTACCTTGATGGTCGCAAGCTCTCTCTCCCGCTCGGATATATTGGTAGTAGGCAGGGTAAAAAGCACGACAAAAGCCAGCGCCGCCGCCATCACCAGAATTACATAGACAACCAGATTGATCAATGTGAACGCCTGGGAAAACTCTTCTTTTAAACTTTCCGTGCTGACCGTAGACAGCAGACCGTCCTTCGCTCCAAGCTCATCCGCATAAGCGACAGCCCCCTCCTCCTTACAGGATTCTGTCAACCTCACCAGAACAGCGTTTGGCTCATATTCGTTGCCAAAAGATGCCTCATAGCAGCTCTCGCTGATATAGATCATGTCGCCAAGGTAATTCTCCGCCACCAGCGCGACTGCAACCTCCGCTTCATTCAGGGACAGATCCTGAATCGTCACCGTATCCCCGACAGAAAGTCCCAGCACATCCGCTGCGCTGTGGGTGACAAAAATACCGTCGTCCGTCAATTCCGTCTCATTGCCGTCCGTATCCGCCAGTTTCAGGAATGATGAGATATCTGCCTCATCGGGTATGACGTAAATCTGCACGGATTCCTCTTCCTCCTCCGTGTTGCGGATGGACACAGTCTCCACCTGAAGATTTACATAACTCTCAATATTTTCCTCATCCTCCATATAAGACAGCAGCTGGTCGTTGTCCTCCGCCTGCACAACCGCCAGGATATCATAACGAATGACATTTTCATACTGCCGCGGCATCAGATCCGTCACTGTATTCTTGATGGCAAACCCGCAGACCAGCAGACCGGTACAACCCATGATGCCCACCACCGTCATAATCAGTCTCTTTTTATAACGGAACAGATTCCGCGCAGTCACTTTGTTCAAGAAAGACATCTTCTTCCATACCGGACGGATGCGCTCCAGAAAAATCCGTGTGCCTCCCCTCGGGACAAGCGGCCGCATCAATGCCGCCGGCATCTGCACCAGCTGGCTCCGTACCGCCGCCAGCACCGCTGCAAGGATACCTGCCAGGAACAGCAAAACACTGACAATACCTGATCTCAGCTGGAAGCGGAGCAGATAGGCAGGTATCATATACATAATCCTGAAAAAGGTAAATATAATTTTCGGGAGCACAATAAATCCGCACAGATCGCCGACCAGACCACCCAGCAGGCAGGCACTTGCGGCATAAATCACATATTTTCTGCGAATTTCCCTGTTTCTAAATCCCAGTGCTTTATAGGTACCAATCAGCCCCCGGTCTTCCTCCACCATACGCGTAGTGGCGGTCAGGCTGATCAGAATCGCGACAACGAAGAAAATCAGCGGCAGAAAGGTCGCCAGCCCCTCAATGGCTGTCGCATCACTATCCACATTGGAATACCCGCTTAGGGAATCCCGGGACTGGATATACCACCGGGTCATCTCAATCTCTTCAATCTCTTCCCTGGCTTCCTCCAGTTCCTCCATCGCCTCCGCGGTGCTCTCATCCAGTTCCTCCTGCCCATCCAGAAGCTCCTGTTCGGCCTCCGCCAGCGTCTGTTCATTCTCCTCAATTTCCTCCCAGGCATCTGCAAACTGAGATTCGGCCTCCGCGGTCTGTTCTTCCAGTTCGGCTTTTCCCTCATCCAGCTGTTCTCTGCTTTCCTGCCACTGGCTTAGGCCGGAAGCATACTGTACCTTTCCGTCTTCCAGCGTGGCTTCCTCTTCCGCAATCTGCGCTTCCGCCGCGGCAAACTGCTCCTCCGCTGTTTCACGCTGTGCCTGCAAATCGGCAAGTCCCGCCTGTGCCTCCGCTAAACCGCCATCCAGGGTAACAAGCCCGTCCTCTATCTGTTGCAGTCCGGCATCTAACTGTGTAAGTCCCGCTTCCGCTTCCGCAAAACCCGACTCCACCGCCGCAAGCCCGGTCCCAACTTCTGATAACGCCGCGTTCACTTCCGCGAGCGCTGCTTCCGCGCCCGTAAGCTGCGCCTGCATCTCCTCAAGGTCTATACTCTCGCCCACGGAGCTATCTGACACCACACTCCCGGTATCTGACGATGTATTTTCAGCAGAGACAGCCGCATCCGCACCGCCCGACTCATCACTACCACTGTCTGTCTCTGTGGCTCCTCCGTCAGATGCCTGTTCCAATGCCGTCTGCATCTCCGCAATGCTTGCTTCCAGCGTTGTTTGTTGTTCTTCCAGTTCCGATTTTGCCGCAGCCAGCTCTGCCTTTGCTTCCTCCGCTTCCTCCTTCTGCGCTTCCAGCCCCTCTTTCTGCGCGGTCAGCTCCGCCTCCTGCGTTTCCAATGACTCTTTCTGTGCTTCCGCCGCGGCAATGCCTTCCTCATACTGGGCAATCCCCGCGTCAATCTGTGCAAGAGTGTCTGCTTTTGTCTGCTCCAGCTCCTCTTTCGCCTCTGCAAGCTGCGCTGCGCCGTCCTCCAGTTCCAGCGCTGAAGCATCCAACTGCTCCTTTGCCTCTGCCAGGCTCGCATATCCGGATTCAATCTGTGCCAGAGCATCCGCAATCTGGCTGTAAACACTCTCCTCCTGCTCCTCCAGCTCAGCTTTTCCCTCGTTCAGCTGATCCAGACCGTCCTGATACTCCTCCCAGCCATCATCAATCTCCTGCTGGGCGTCCGCAATCTCAACCAGCACCTCCTCCAGCGCGTCATTGTATTCCGCTAGCGCTTCGCCGTAAACCGTATCATACCGGTTCTGCTGCTGTTTTTCTTTCAGAGTCGAGCTGATTGTATTTTTTACATCGTTAACCAGCTGAATATATTCATCCGAATAGCACATCAGCCCATCCGCACCGGCAATGGAGAGATAAACGGTTGTGTAAATATCCGTATCCGCCGCGGCGGGCAGAACAAAAAAAGGTATATTCATCTGAGGTCGACGCGCGGAAAGACACGCTTCCCTCACGGTTATTCACGTCAAACGGATCCAGCACTTTTGTTGTGATCGTATACTCCACATCCGCAAAGACAGCATCCTCATCCTCCTCCAGATCTGTCTCCGCAAAAGTCAGCGTATCCCCGATCTGCTTTCCGGTATCCGTCAGATAACTCTCCGTCACCGCAATCTCATCGTACTCCTGCGGCAGCGTCCCCTCCAGAACCGTCGGGAGATTAATTTCCTCCCCCAGCGTATGTATCGTAACGCTCTCGTGAACTCCGTCAACATCCACATACACCGTCTTGGAATAGCCTCCCTCTACCGCCGACACCTCATCCAGCGAAGCCAGAGCCTCAATATCGTCATCGTCGAGACCCAGAGTAGAGGACACCTCGATATCAAAAAGATGCTGCTCATCATAGAGGGCATCCGCTGACACGCGAAGGTCATTGCATGCGGCCGTCAGCCCCGTCATCATCGCCACGCCGAGAGTCGTGATCAGCATGATGGAGAAAAACCTCTTTTTTTCCTTTTTAATTGTACGAAAAATATCCTTCGTCAGAGCATTCCGCCTCATCACTTTTCCACCCAATTGCTATCATCGTATCCTCTTTACTCCCACAACAGCTTCCATATCTTTCTCAAACTCTCCCGCATACCTGTTTCATAATTTTTTCATCCATTCTGTATATGACCAGGCACGCAAATCACCATTCAATCTCTTCCACAGAAACCGGATCCGGATTTACCGTCATCTCCACCACTTTCCCGCTCCGGAAGTGGATCAGCCGATCCGCCATGGGTGCCAGCGCCGAATTATGTGTGATCAGAATCAATGTCACGCCTTCTTTTCTGCATGTATCCTGAAGCAGCTTTAAAATCTGCCGTCCCGTATTGTAATCCAGCGCACCCGTGGGCTCGTCGCAGAGCAGGAGCTTTGGATTCTTCGCCAGTGCGCGGGCAATTGACACGCGCTGCTGTTCCCCGCCGGAAAGCTGCGCCGGGAAGTTGTCTTTCCGTTCCGCCAGACCAACCTTATCCAGGGTTTCCGCCGCGTCAAGAGAGTTGCTGCAAATCTGTGCAGCCAGCTCCACATTCTCCAGTGCTGTCAGATTGGGCACAAGATTATAAAACTGAAACACAAACCCGATATCGGTACGGCGATATCCGACCAACTGCTTTTTATCATACGTTGTGATATCATTGCCGTCCACAATCAGGCTGCCGGAAGTGGCCACATCCATCCCGCCGAGGATATTGAGCGCCGTCGTTTTCCCTGCGCCGGACGCGCCGAGAATAATCGCAAACTCTCCTTTTTCCACGACAAACGAGGCCTCGTTCACCGCCAGTATGGGGTGTTCGCCGACCTCGTATCTTTTCGTAATATGATCAAATTCTATGTATGACATGAGAAATCCCCCCGGAAAGGTATTGGAAGCAGTATAACGATTCATCACCCGTGCTCCTACTTTCTAATATAATGGATAAATCGAAAAAAGTCATTATCTGCAAACGAAATTCACAGATATTTTAGAAAGTATACTTTTTTCATTGACATTCCGGCAAAAAAGAATATAATAACGAATAACGTTTACATGTGTTTTTACAGGTGTCTTGTCACCTAAGATTGACGAAAACACAACAGTGAGGAAATGTACCCATAGAGCAAGCCAACGCATTTTCCGGCCTGACTCTGAACAATCATCTGATTTTTTACCTGAGGAGCTATCTGCATTATGAATGGAAGAATCAAATACAACGTCATGTCCCCGGACGAGCTGGCGCTTTTCAAAAACCGAACGGAACGCCTTTTAAGCGAACGCGGCATCACCATGGATCATCCGCTTATGAAGGAGGAACTGGCCGCAGCAGGCTGCGAAGTAAACGGCAATACCATCCGTTTCCCAAAGGAAGTCATTGACCGGGCGCTGGTCGCTGTCCCGAAAGCATTTACACTCTATGCACCGGATGAGAAATACGACATGGTTTTTCCTCATCCGCAGGGAAGTTTTTACACCCGGACCTGCACCGGCGCGCCCAATTACCTGCCGGTCAACGGGGAAAAGCACTACATCACTCTGGAAGATACCGCCGAATGGTTCCATCTGGTCAACGAGATGGATCAGATTGATTACGTGGCGCTGCCCTCCACCTGCGACCCCGGTGTTCCCGGCAAAGCGATCGACGTTTTTACCCTGGAACAGGCGCTGCGGATTTCAAAGAAACACATCTGGATTCAGCCCTATGAGGCAGAAAATACCCACTACCTGATTGAAATGTGTGCGGCAGCCGTCGGCGGCATGGACAGGCTTCGGGAACGGCCGATCTGCAGTTTTATCTCCTGCAGCGTTCCGGTAATGAAGTTTAAATACATGGACGCGGAGATTTTATACGAATGTGCGAAAGCCGGTATCCCGGTACAGCCCTGCGCGCTTCCGACCGCAGGAGCAAACACACCGGTGACGGCGCAGGGAACCGCGTTGGCCGCATGCGCGGATGTGCTCGCGCAGATCGTTATGCTGGAGCTGCTGTGCCCCGGACTTCCGGTCATCGCCACACCGCTCCTTTTTTCCATGGATATGCAGACCACTTACACGCTCCAGTCCAACACGGAAATTACTTTCGGCCGCCTCATTTGCATGCAGGCGTTTGAGGAGGGATACGGCATCCCATGCCATTCTTACGGCACCGGGACGGACAGCATGACACTGGACGGACAGAATATGATCGAGCGCACATCCCTCATCCACATGATGGCTATGTCGGATGCCAGTGTCCTCGGCGGCGCCGGACAGATGGAGACCGCAAAAACTATCAACCCGCTGGCACTGATCATTGACAATGAGATTTTCGGTATCGCCAGACGGCTCCGGGCAGGTCTCTCCGTCGATGATGAGACAATGGACTTTGAGGAGCTTTTAGAGGGCGACGACGGGGATGGTTATCTCATGAGCGACCACACGCTGGATCACTTCCACGACGCTCACCGTCCGGAACTTTTTTACAAAGGATTTTTACACGGGAAAAATGACGAAGAAAAGACAATCCTGGATCGTGCACGGGAAAAATACGATGCGCTGATGGAAGAGGAAATTCCCCATATGCTGGATGCTGATACGGAAAATAAGCTCCATAACATTGTGTTGAAAGCTGCGGAGGATCTGGCATGAACAACATCCTGCAAAACAGGAAAGGTCCCATCGCGCAGCAATTTCTAATGGACTTTTCCCCGTAACTGTGAAAGCACTGAACCGTTACTAAATCTGAAATATATCAGAGATCACTGTAAAAAGAAGGGACCAGCCTCATGAAAATTACAAAAGCAGAAAAAATCTGGCTTGCCGTTGTCATCCTTTTTTATATCTGTTACAACCTGCCCTTTGTCCCGCCTTACGGCCTTGCAAAGGCAACTTTGGTCCATGCGCTGATCACATTAGTCCCGCTCTGGATTGCCATTTATATCGGGCTGGTGAAGGTCTGCAGGATCTACCGGATCCGCGATTCAAAGACTCCCGGCGATCAGGAAACATCTGCTCCGGAATCTGCAGACAGTAACAGCTGCTCTGACACAGAATCCGATGCAGCCGCCAAAGCCGCGGACATCCACCCGCAGACATCATCCGCAAGTCGGGCACATGATTACCGAGCCGCGGATACCAGAACATCCGGCAGCACCACGGACACCGCACAATCCAGCAACACACTGGACAACACAAGATCCAGCATCGCCGGCACAACCGACAAATAGGAGGACACCGCCATGTTAACCAGTTCCGCCATATGGCTCGCATTTATACTCTATCTGGCATTTTTGCTGATTGTCGCCCTTGTGGAAAACATCCGCTCCAAACAAAAAAGCGCCCGCGGTTTTGCCACAGCGGGGGGCAGCATCAAGTGGCCGTTCCTGGTCATGACCTACCTGGCCTCCCTCATGAGCACCTGGGTCTTTTTTGCAGGTCCCGGCGCCTACTACCGGGGCGGCATCGGTTACTGGGCGTCCGAGCTAAGCTATATCTGCCTCTTTCCCATTATCGTCCACTTTGTCATGAACAAAGTCTGGATTACCAACAGTTCCCGGCATTATACGACGCCCGCGGATTTTTACTATGACCGCTTTAAAAGCCCTCTCCTGCGCGTGATTCTGGCGCTGATTTTCCTGAGCGCCTCCTTTCCGTACATTGCAAGCGTGCTGATCGCCATCTCCAAAGCAGCGGAAATCGCCACCGGAGGTGCGATCGCCTACCAGCAGGTAGTGATTGTGGTGGGCGTCGTCATCATCGCCTACGTTATGATCGGCGGCTTAAAATCCATCGCCCTGACTGACACAATCCAGGGACTTGCCTACATTTCCATTCTCTGGATCATCGTCATCGCCTGCCTGTACTGCGCGTTTGGCGGATCCCTGCCCGCAGCGTTTCGCACCATCTGGGAAAATACAAACGAATGGTTTTCCTACCCCGGTCCGGACGGATGGGTGCCCTACAGCGCCCGCTTCGGCTATCCGTTCAGCTGTGCAATCGGATGGACCGTCATGCTGCCCCACGTATTTATCCGCTCCGGCTATTCCGGCTCGGATCTGCACACACAGCGAAAGCTGATGTTTCTGACCCCGATCCTCCAGGCCTTTGTCTGGACCGGCACGATGCTCATCGGTATGGTCAGCATCGCCTTGTTGCCGGGGCTTTCCACCGATGAGACAGAGTATATCATCCCATATCTGATACAGAATATTATCAACCAGATCCATCCGAATCTGGCAGTTGTACTGATGATATTCTTTTTCGTCGGCGCGATTGCCGTGGGTATCTCCACCGCGGACTCGTTCCTCCTGGTCACCGGGTCTATCATCTCGGAAGATCTGCTGCACCATACATTTGGCATCAAAATGGATGAGAAAAAGCAGCTCCTGTCCGTCCGCCTGGTCATCCTGGCAGTCGGCGTTGTCAGCATCATCTTCGCCATCAATCCGCCGGATCTGATCTACACACTGATTATGTTCGCCATCGCCATCGTCATGCCCCTCTTCCCCATCCTGGTGCTGGGCATCTACTGGAAGCGCGCCACAAAACAGGCAGCGGTGGTCTCCGCCATTGTCGGAACAGTTCTGGTGCTTATGACATACTTCGTCTGGGATCTGGGCGGATCCTGGTACGGCGCTTTCGGCTTTGCAGGGTCGCTGGTCTGCATGATTGTGGTAAGTCTTGTCACAAAACAGGATCCGGAAGATTCCCGGGAATTCTATGAAGCGCTGGAGGGCGGCGAAGAGAAATTCTACGACAAATCCCCGGCAGAAACGCCTGAAACCTGATTGCCTTACATCAAATCCAGCAAAATAATTGTTACCATTCTGCAAATCAGCTTATACAAAATGAAGGGCACCCCATTTCAAGG
>JAJQAD010000130.1 GCA_021204005.1 Clostridiales bacterium | reverse complement strand
ATCAATTGTAACTCTTGATATTACATTTTGTGTATGCTATAATGTAAAAACTTAAATTACATTAAGGAGGGGTGATCAATTTGTTGTGCAAAAAACATCCAATTATATCAGCATTGTTTCTTTTGATTACGTGTTTTGTCGCGTTTTACTTTATTAAAGGTGTTTGCAAAAGAAAATGTGACTAGTGTACCGACACGGACAATTTTGAGTGGATGTGATTTTACTGCATCCCGCCGTTGAATCAAGTGAACGTGAAGTAAAAGAAAAAATTCCAACGCGGTTTTTCTCGTAAAGATAACTACAAGTTAAGAAGGCTGACGGCATGAATAAATCTATTATCTATGAACAATTTGAAGAAGTAGTAAAACAATCTCCCTCTCAAATTGCTGTTGTGGAAGACGGACAGACACTGACATACGGACAGCTTCACCGCCGGGTTTGCACGATTGCCGGGAATTTCCAATTAATGGAATCACCCGCTTCCAATAGCTCACATCAGGATACCATGTCATTAAAGGCATTTCACGCGGGAGCTTCCCCGGCAAAATTTATTGGGGTTGTTACGGATCACGGTGCTGACCAGATTGCGTCTATTTTAGCAGTGTTAAAAACCGGGGCGGCTTATGTCCCGGCGGAGCCGGATTTTCCGGAAGAGCGCATCCGCTTTATGATGAAAGAAAGCGGTGTTGATTTCATTATCACGCACCGGAAATATCAGGAAAAGCTGAATGGATTCCCGTTACTGTTCCTGGAAGATATAAAAGAACAAATACCCATACCGCCGGAGACGGCTGAAGCTGATCCGTCTTCTCTCGCTTATGTTTTATACACATCCGGCTCTACCGGCGTGCCAAAGGGCGTATCTGTGACTAATGCGAATGTGTGCCATTATGTCCGGGCATTTCAACATGAATTTCATCCGGTTTCCGGTGATGTCATGCTGCAGTATTCCGTATGCTCTTTTGATATTTTTGTAGAGGAGGTCTTTGCCACATTGCTTTCCGGCGCCGCTCTTGCCGTTCCAAAAGGGCAGTCAAGGGAAGACATCCAATCCCTGATGGATTTTGTCAGGGAAAATAATGTAACGATTATCAGCGGATTTCCATACCTGCTGATGGAAATGAATGAGCTGGATGCAATCCCTTCCTGCCTCCGTCTTCTGATCAGCGGCGGCGATATCCTGCGGGAAAACTATGTAAACCACCTCCTGCCACAGGTCACGGTTTATAATACATACGGGCCTTCTGAGACTACAGTCTGCTGCTGTTATTTTCGCTGCAATGGGCAGAAAGCCTTGGAGGATGGGACTTATCCGATTGGAAAAGCTGTGTCTGGTTCCGAAATTGTGCTCCTGGATAATGATATGAAACCTGTTCCCTCTGGTTCCACTGGAGAAATCTGTATTTCAGGCGGCGGTGTTTCAAACGGCTACCTTGATAAAAGAAAGAACAAAATGTTTGTGACAGGGGCGGATGGAAAGCCTCTCTACCGGAGCGGCGATTTAGGGTTGCTTCTGTCGGACGGCAACCTTGCGTTCCTTCACCGTAAAGACTCGCAGGTGATGATACTTGGGAAACGAGTGGAGCCGGGAGAAGTAGAAAATGTGCTTTGCAGCCTTGAGGAAGTGGAAACAGCTGTTGTCTGCCATTTTACGGACGAACATGGTCTTTCTTATCTTACAGCCTATGTTGTCGTTCCGGAAGGATCTGAATTTGTGCTTTCCGACGTAAAGAAAAAGATGAGCCGCTATCTGACTTCCTTTATGATCCCGGAATTCTTCGTGGTTCTGGATCACATTCCTTTGACACCAAACGGAAAACCGGATTTGAAAAGCCTGCCGGTTGTACTGAAAGAGGGAGCGCGCTGAGATGGAGATTATAATCAGGAATGCAGAAGCTTCCGACCTTGAGGAACTGATGCGCTGGCGGGAGATTGTTTTACGAGAGGTTTTTTCTATTCCTGCAGGGGAAAATATAGACGGCCTTCTTGTCTCAAACCGGGAATATTACCGTGCCGCACTGGAGAGCGGAACGCATATAGCATGTTTTGCCTGCCTGGAAGAAAAGGTTGTCGGATGCGGCGGGGTCTGCCTCTATCAGGAAATGCCATCGCCCGATAATTTGACGGGCCAGTGTGCGTATCTGATGAATATTTATACCACCCCTGCCATGCGTCAGCATGGCGTCGGAAAGGCCATTGTCGAATGGCTGGTACAGGAAGCAAAGCACTGCGGAGCAGATAAAATATATCTTGAGGCATCTGAAAAAGCGTATCTTCTCTATAAGCAACTGGATTTTGACGACATGGAAGGCTATCTGAAATACATGAAATAAAAAAGAAAAAGCCTTCATTTCGGGAGGAATGACAGAATATGGAAACAAAAAACAAAACCACGCTGCTGTTGCACGGGAAAAAGATACGTCTCTTTTGCGCTCCGCAGACTGCGCCGCTGGTCGTTTACCACGCTGTAATGGGTGAAGGAGAAAGACTCTGGAAGGCCTGTCAAAAAATTGGCTGTCCGCCTTTCTCTCTCGCAGTTATTAATGGGATCAACTGGGATGATGAGATGACACCGTGGCCGATTCCGCCAATTTCCAAAGGTGATACCCCATGCCGGGGCTGCGCCGATACTTATTTAAAAGAACTGACCGATGAATTTCTGCCGCAGGTTGCGGATACAATTCCCTCCAAGCCGGAATATTGTGTACTTGCAGGGTATTCTCTTGCCGGATTGTTTGCCGTTTACGCTGCATATAAAACAGACTGTTTTTCCCGTATAGTCTCTGCATCCGGCTCTTTATGGTATCCGGATTTTGTCCCGTTTGCCCGTCAGAACCGCATTTCGGAAAAGGTAGAAGCAATTTACCTTTCTCTTGGGGATTTGGAAAGCCATACAAAAAATCCGTACCTGGTTTCTGTAGAAGAGAATACACTTGTCCTGGCCGACCATTTTTCAGGGCAGGGAATCAGGACCACATTCCAGATGAACAGTGGAAACCATTACCATGACTCGGTCGGAAGAACGGCCAGGGGGATTCAGTGGACTTTACAACAGCAATTTTAGTCGAGAAAAGCGATGGCACTCCGATAATTTCACAGGAGGCGAAGAAAAATTGGACAAAATACAGCAACTTGCTAACTATATTGACCAGAGCCACAACATGGTCGCCATCACAGGGGCAGGCATCTCTCTTGCCGGGGGAGGCATCACGTACAGCCAGCTCGCCC
>JAJQAD010000246.1 GCA_021204005.1 Clostridiales bacterium | reverse complement strand
AAAGATCAAGTGGAATTTACTCTTGCACTGGAATTTACTTTTTCAATTCAGCCTTCACCCCAAGCGCCTTCGCCCACTCGCTTTGCCTCTGCCGCCGCTCCGCTGAATAAGGCTTTGTCACATGAATACTGACCCTGCTTTTATCCATCACCTCAAAATAAGCTCCACTGTTCTGATCTGTTTCAACCAAACGGCATATTGCCTGATATTCATTGCTCAATGCCATCAGCCTTCGTATCAGATTCGAATCATGCGTACGAATCTGCATAGGTGCTTCGCTCTGGTCATAATAGATTTCTGTGTATTTATCTTGCAATTCTGGTGGTATTTGCATATAATAGCTTTGTCGAACAAAAAAACATTGGCTTTTGTTTTTTCCGCGGAGATGATGCCTGCATTGTTTCCGTATTTTTTTGTCCTTTTTTTAAATGGAACCATTTTGGAGGCACTACATAAAATCAAAAAATTTACAAACGTAAAAAGGCTTCCGAGGAAAACCTCGGAAGCCTTGATTTTACTTACAATTTTTCAATTACTCGATGATGGTAGCAACACGGCCGGAACCAACGGTACGTCCACCCTCACGGATAGCGAAAGTAAGACCCTGCTCCATAGCGATCGGATGAATCAACTCGATGGTCATCTCTACGTTATCGCCAGGCATGCACATCTCAGTGCCTTCCGGAAGATTGATTACACCGGTAACGTCAGTTGTTCTGAAATAAAACTGCGGACGATAGTTGTTGAAGAACGGAGTATGACGGCCACCCTCGTCCTTGGTCAGAACGTATACCTGAGCGGTAAACTTTGTGTGGCATGTCACGCTGCCGGGTTTCGCGATAACCTGTCCACGCTCGATGTCGGTTCTCTTGATACCACGAAGCAGAGCACCAATGTTGTCGCCGGCCTGAGCCTCGTCAAGCAGCTTACGGAACATCTCGATACCGGTAACGGTGGTCTTCTGAACATCCTCATGAATACCAACGATCTCAACTTCCTCGTTCAGATGCAGGGTACCACGCTCTACTCTACCGGTAGCAACAGTACCACGACCGGTGATGGTGAATACATCCTCAACCGGCATCAGGAACGGCTGGTCAGTCGCACGCTGAGGATCCGGGATATACTCATCAACAGTGTCCATAAGCTCCATGATCTTGTCGCCCCACTCGCTCTGAGAATCCTCAAGAGCCTTCAGAGCGGAACCCTGGATGATCGGGCAATCGGTGAATCCATACTCTTCCAACTGCTCGGTGATCTCCATCTCAACGAGCTCAAGCAGTTCCTCATCGTCTACCATGTCGCACTTGTTCATGAATACAACGATGTAGGGAACGCCTACCTGACGGGACAGAAGGATGTGCTCTTTTGTCTGAGCCATAACACCGTCGGTAGCAGCTACAACCAGGATAGCGCCGTCCATCTGAGCAGCACCGGTAATCATGTTCTTTACATAGTCAGCATGACCGGGGCAGTCAACGTGTGCATAGTGACGCTTCTCGGTCTGATACTCTACGTGAGCGGTAGAAATTGTGATACCACGCTCTCTCTCCTCCGGAGCCTTGTCGATGTTATCGAACTCGGTGAACTCGTTGCCGGCAACTCTCTCAGCCAGAACTTTTGTGATAGCTGCGGTCAGAGTAGTTTTACCATGGTCAACGTGTCCGATGGTACCAATATTACAATGCGGTTTGCTTCTGTCAAATTTTGCTTTTGCCATTTTTAGGTCCTCCTTAAATTTTTGCCTGTCAGCAATCTTTTTCGTCTACTTAAATCTCTGTAATGACCCGGCGTTTAATTCAAATCTGCTATAAGTTCCTGTAAATACAAAATAAACATAAACACAGATTCCCATACAGATTCTAAGTTGGTCCCCGAACCATTACAGGCTCTCGGATATTTCGATTATATTAGAAACATACGAGTATTTCAAGTTTTATTTTCCTTTATTGGAAATTATTTTTTCCTGCACGGATTTCGGCACCGGCTCATATCTCTCAAAGAACATGGAGTAGTTGCCTCGTCCCTGTGTCTTGGAACGCAGATCTGTGGAGTAACCGAACATTTCTGCCAGCGGTACAAAACCTCTCACGATCTTGCCGCCGCCGAGGTCGTCCATACCCTCGATCCATCCGCGACGGGAGTTGATGTCGCCGATCACGTCGCCCATATACTCTTCCGGCATCGTTACTTCCACTTTCATGATAGGCTCTAACAGTACCGGATCTGCTTTGCGCATAGCCTCTTTGAAGCACATGGAACCCGCAATGTGGAATGCCATCTCAGAGGAGTCGACCTCATGGTAAGAACCATCGTAAACAACAGCCCTCACGCCGAGCACCGGGAATCCTGCCAGGATACCGGCCTGTGCCGCCTCTTCAATACCTGCGCCGACCGCCGGAATATACTCCTTCGGGATCGCACCGCCGACAACCTCGGATTCGAACTTGAATGTCTCCTCCGCGTTCGCATCCATCGGCTCGAAACGGACTTTACAGTGACCATACTGACCACGTCCGCCGGACTGCTTCGCATATTTGTACTCCTGATCCACCACTTTGCGGAACGTCTCTTTGTAAGCAACCTGAGGTGCGCCGACATTGGCTTCCACTTTAAACTCACGAAGCAGACGATCTACGATGATCTCCAGGTGGAGCTCACCCATACCTGCGATAATAGTCTGACCGGTCTCCGGATCTGTGTGAGCACGGAACGTCGGATCTTCCTCCGCCAGTTTCGCGAGCGCCTCACCCATCTTGCCCTGTCCGGCTTTGGTCTTCGGCTCAATCGCCAGCTCGATAACCGGATCCGGGAACTCCATGGACTCCAGAATTACCGGATGCTGCTCGTCGCAGATCGTATCACCGGTGGTAGTCAGCTTAAAGCCGACAGCCGCCGCGATATCTCCGGAATAAACCTTGTCAAGCTCCTGTCTCTTATTAGCATGCATCTGCAGGATACGTCCCACACGCTCTTTCTTACCTTTGGTCGCATTCAGAATATAGGAACCGGAATTCATTGTTCCCGAATAAACACGGAAGAATGCCAGTTTTCCTACGAACGGATCTGTCATGATCTTGAAAGCCAGAGCGGAGAACGGCTCTTCATCGGAAGAGTGCCTCTCTACCTCGTTGCCCTCCATGTCTACACCCTTGATGGAAGGGATGTCTGTGGGAGCCGGCATATACTCAACAACAGCATCCAGCATCTTCTGGACACCCTTGTTGCGGTAAGCGGTACCGCAGCAAACCGGTACGGCTCTGCACTCGCAGGTGGCTTTCCGCAATGCTGCTTTCATATCTTCTACAGACGGCTCCTCGCCTTCCAGATACATAAGTGTCAGATCGTCATCCAGCTCACAGACTTTTTCAATCAGCTCATCATGATAAAGCTCAGCGTCATCCGCCATATCCTCCGGAATCGGAACGATAGAGATGTCTTCGCCCTTCTCATCATTATAGATGTAGGCCTGCATCTCAAACAGGTCGATGATTCCCTTGAAATCATCTTCCTTGCCGATCGGGAGCTGCAAACAGATGGCATTCTTGCCCAGACGGTTGCGGATCTGATCCACGGCACCGTAAAAATCTGCACCCATGATATCCATCTTGTTGATAAACGCCATACGCGGTACATTGTAAGTATCCGCCTGACGCCATACATTTTCTGACTGCGGCTCAACGCCACCCTTTGCACAGAAAACGCCGACAGCGCCGTCCAGTACACGAAGGGAACGCTCTACCTCCACTGTGAAATCTACGTGGCCGGGGGTATCAATGATATTGATACGGTGCTCTAAAGCGCCCGGCGCCGGTTTATTTTCCTTCTGCAGCGTCCAGTGGCAAGTCGTTGCAGCGGATGTGATGGTGATACCTCTCTCCTGCTCCTGCTCCATCCAGTCCATGGTAGCAGTGCCCTCGTGAGTATCGCCGATTTTGTAATTGATACCAGTGTAATAAAGGATTCTCTCAGTCAATGTGGTCTTACCCGCATCGATGTGAGCCATAATACCAATATTCCTGGTTCTCTCAAGCGGATATTCTCTTCCAGCCATAGTGATTTCCTCCTAGAACCTGAAATGGGAGAAAGCTTTGTTCGCTTCTGCCATCTTGTGCATATCTTCTTTACGCTTTACCGATGCACCGGTATTGTTGGCTGCATCCATAATCTCGTTCGCCAGTCTCTCGGCCATGGTCTTCTCTCCTCTTTTTCTGGAGAACATGGTCAGCCAGCGGAGCGCCAGAGTCTGGCGTCTCTCCGGTCTTACCTCGATCGGCACCTGATATGTTGCACCACCGATACGTCTTGCCTTTACCTCAAGGACAGGCATGACGTTGTTCATAGCCTCCTGGAACACTTCCAGTGCCGGCTTGCCGGTCTTCTCGGCAACCCGATCAAATGCTTTGTAGACAATCTTCTGCGCGACGCCCTTCTTGCCGTCCAACATGATATTGTTGATCAGCTTCGTGACGACCACGTCATTGTACAAAGGATCGGCTAATACTTCTCTTTTTTGAATATGTCCTCTTCTTGGCACGGTCCTTCCCTCCTTAACCATCGTATTCGATTAAATCAACGGTACTCACATATGTCTCTTATGTGTTCATGCGGAACATCTGTATCTATGGCAGGCAGGAGCAAATCCCGCCCCGCCGTATCTCGATAGAATTCCAACATTAACAATAGCATAATGTGATACTATTGGTCTTACAGCAGCGACGCTTATTTCTTTGCTGCTTTCGGTCTCTTAGCGCCGTATTTGGAGCGGGCCTGACGTCTGTTTGCAACGCCTGCTGTATCCAATGTGCCGCGGATAATATGGTATCTGGTACCGGGAAGGTCCTTAACACGACCGCCACGGATCAGTACGACACTATGCTCCTGCAGATTGTGGCCTTCGCCCGGAATGTAGCTTGTCACTTCGATTCCGTTGGAAAGACGAACTCTGGCGATCTTTCTAAGAGCTGAGTTAGGCTTTTTCGGTGTAGCGGTTTTCACTGCTGTGCAGACACCTCTCTTCTGCGGAGAAGAAGCATCGGTCGGCTTTTTCTGCAGCGAGTTGTAACCCTTCTGCAATGCCGGCGCTGTGGACTTCTTTACAGATGTCTGACGACCTTTTCTTACTAACTGATTAAATGTTGGCATTCTATTCACCTCCTGTTTTTATAATGAAAACCTGCCGTTTCCGCACAGGCAACAAATATTATAGTAAATCCCTCTGGCATTGTCAAGCCTGTTTTTTTACCACTGAAAAAGAACAGCAGATGCAAAAAATATCATCGATATCTTCTGCATCTGCCCAATAAGACTATTTCTTCTCAGGTAAAATGTCGTTTACGTCAGTTCTGCCCTGCAGGTAATTCGCCACGAGCGATTACATCGCACCTCCTGAGATTTACAGGTCATTCACAACCTCACTCATTTATGCTTCTTTCGGATTTTCATCGGTTTCTGCATCAACTGCACCATCCACAGCATCAGCCGCCTCACCATCATCTGAAGCATCCGGAGCCTCTTCAAACTCCGTATCGTCAGCGCCGGTTTCCGCTATGTCCTCTTCATTATCATCCACAGCAATCTCTAACTCCCCGGACTCCGTCAGATAATCTTCCTCGTCAAATTCCATATCGCCAAGGTCAATCTCATCATCCGCGTTAAAGTCAGAATCCAGACGGATAGAACGATACCGTTTCATACCGGTTCCTGCCGGAATTAACTGGCCGATAATGACATTTTCTTTCAGACCGATCAGCGGATCCGCCTTGCCCTTGATCGCCGCGTCCGTCAGTACCTTGGTGGTCTCCTGGAAGGAGGCTGCGGACAGCCAGGACTTCTTCGCCAGGGAAGCTTTTGTGATTCCCAGCAGTACCTGCTTTGCATCCGCTGGTTCTTCGCCCGCCGCCTCAAGTCTTGCGTTAGTATCCTCATAATCCAGGACATCGACCAGAGTGCCCGGCAGGAAATCGGAAGCGCCGTTGTCCTCAACACGGACATTCTTCAGCATCTGGCGCACAATAACCTCGACATGCTTGTCGTTGATCTCCACACCCTGCAGACGATATACCCGCTGCACCTCACGGAGCAGATAATCCTGCACTGCACGGATACCTTTGATTTTAAGAATATCATGCGGGTTCACGCTTCCTTCGGTCAGCTCATCACCGGCCTCCAGCACCGCCTCATCTGCAATCTTGATGCGGGATCCGTAAGGGATCAGGTATGTCTTCGACTCGCCGGTCTCCGCATTGGAAACCACAATCTCCCGCTTTTTCTTAGTATCTTTAATAGAAGCAACACCGGCAATCTCGGTGATAATGGCAAGTCCTTTCGGCTTTCTGGCCTCGAACAGCTCCTCTACACGGGGAAGACCCTGTGTGATATCGTTGCCTGCCACACCGCCGGTATGGAAGGTACGCATCGTCAGCTGGGTACCCGGCTCACCAATGGACTGTGCAGCGATAATTCCGACTGCCTCACCCACCTGTACAGCCTGACCGGTCGCCATGTTGGCGCCGTAGCACTTCGCGCAGATACCGACATGGGAACGGCAGCTAAGCACGGTACGGATTTTAATCCTCGTGAGAGGTTCTCCGCTTTCATCTACGCCCTTGCTCATAATCAGAGCCGCGCGCTTCGGCGTGATCATGTGATCCGCCTCGATCAGCACATTGCCGTCTTTGTCATAAATATTTTCACAGGAAAAGCGGCCGGTGATCCGCTCCTGCAGACCTTCGATTTCCTCACGGCCATCCATGAACGCATACACATACATGCCCGGGATCTCATCCTGACCGGCGCTGCAGTCGACCTCACGGATAATCTGATCCTGGGATACATCCACCAGACGACGCGTCAGGTAACCGGAGTCAGCGGTACGAAGCGCTGTATCCGACAGACCCTTGCGGGCGCCGTGGGCGGACATAAAGTATTCCAGAACATCCAGTCCCTCACGGAAGTTAGACTTGATCGGCAGCTCGATGGTACGGCCGGTGGTATCCGCCATCAGTCCGCGCATACCTGCCAGCTGCTTAATCTGCTTATCCGAACCACGGGCTCCGGAATCTGCCATCATATAAATATTGTTGTATTTATCCAGACCGGAAAGCAGCTCATGCGTCAGAACATCATCTGTCTCTTTCCAGGTCTCAATCACCTCTTTATAACGTTCTTCCTCTGTGATCAGTCCTCTCTTGTAGTTCCGGGTAATCACATCCACCGTATCCTGCGCCTGTTTGATCAGTTCCGGCTTCTTCGCGGGAACCGTCATATCAGAAATGGATACCGTCATCGCCGCCTGGGTGGAATATTTATAACCCATAGCCTTGATGTCATCCAGCACCTCCGCTGTGCGGGTAGCTCCGTGGATGTTGATAACCTGCTCCAGGATTTTCTTTAATCCCTTCTTTCCTACATGGAAATCAACCTCAAACTTAAGCGCATTCTCCTCAACACTGCGGTCGATCAGACCCAGATCCTGCGGAAGAATCTCGTTGAAGAGCATCCGCCCCAGCGTCGTCTCCACCATCGCGGAGATATGTCTGCCCTCAAACTCGCCCTCACGGTGTACAAAAAGCTTCTGATGAAGCGTAATGTATCCGTTCTCATAAGCCAGAATTGCCTTATTGACACTGTCGAAATAGTGTCCAAGCAGATCCTGAATCGAGCAGGCCACAATTCTGTGGCGCTCTACATCCACATTCACGCGAACGATAGAATCCTCATCCAGAACAAAGTTCTCTTCCTTATACTTTTCCAGCGCTTCCTGCGCCGCATCCAGGCTGTCATACTTCGCTGCCTCTTTTGCAAACGCATCCTGGGAATCGCGGAATGCCTGGATCGCCTGATTGATAAAATACTCCTTATCAAACTCCTCCGCCGGAATCGCTTCCACATCCGCTTCATCCACTCCGAACTCAGCTTTGACGAGCGCTTCCTTCTCCGTGCCCGTGTAATCCGGGAACTTATGCATGGTCAGATAATAAATACCAAGCACCATATCCTGAGAAGGCACTGCCACCGGACCGCCGTCTGACGGCTTCAACAGGTTATTCGGAGAAAGGAGCATAAAACGGCACTCAGCCTGTGCTTCCACAGACAGGGGAAGGTGGACTGCCATCTGGTCACCGTCAAAGTCAGCGTTGAACGCGGTACACACCAGAGGATGCAGCTTGATTGCCTTGCCTTCCACCAGAATCGGCTCAAACGCCTGAATACCGAGACGGTGCAGTGTCGGTGCACGGTTCAGCATAACCGGGTGTTCCTTGATGACGTCTTCCAACACATCCCAGACTTCCGGCTGCAGCTTCTCCACCATTTTTTTTGCACTCTTGATATTGTGCGCTGTGCCGTTGCACACCAGCTCTTTCATAACGAAAGGTTTGAACAGCTCGATCGCCATCTCCTTAGGCAGACCGCACTGGTAAATCTTCAGCTCAGGGCCATCCACGATTACGGAACGGCCGGAATAATCGACACGCTTTCCGAGAAGGTTCTGACGGAAACGGCCGGATTTGCCTTTCAGCATATCTGAGAGAGACTTTAGCGCACGGTTGCCGGGTCCGGTGACCGGGCGGCCGCGGCGTCCGTTGTCAATGAGTGCGTCCACCGCCTCCTGCAGCATACGCTTCTCATTGCGGACAATGATATCCGGAGCTCCCAGCTCCAGCAGTCTTCTCAGACGATTGTTGCGGTTGATGATTCTTCTATATAAATCATTCAGGTCAGAGGTGGCAAAACGTCCGCCATCCAGCTGTACCATCGGGCGAAGATCAGGCGGAATCACCGGGATCACGGTCATGATCATCCACTCCGGCTTGTTGCCGGACTCGCGGAAGGACTCTACCACTTCCAGCCGCTTGATAATTCTGGCGCGCTTCTGACCTGTGGCAGTCTTTAACTGTGCCTTTAACTCCGCGGAATCCTTCTCCAGATCTATCGCTTTCAACAGTTCCATCACAGACTCCGCGCCCATGCCGACGCGGAAATCTTTTCCATACTTTTCCCTGGCCTCCTGATATTCTGCCTCAGACAGTACCTGCTTATACTGCAGATCCGTACTGCCCTTATCCAGAACAATATAGGAAGCGAAATATAATACTCTCTCCAGCACCCTGGGGGAGAGATCCAGGATCAGTCCCATACGGCTGGGGATACCCTTAAAGTACCAGATATGAGAAACAGGAGCCGCCAGCTCAATATGTCCCATGCGCTCTCTCCGCACATTGGACTTTGTAATCTCTACGCCACAGCGGTCGCAGACTACGCCTTTATAGCAGATCTTTTTGTATTTGCCGCAGTGACACTCCCAGTCCTTGCTGGGGCCAAAAATGCGTTCGCAGAATAAGCCTTCCTTTTCCGGTTTCAGGGTTCTGTAGTTGATGGTTTCCGGCTTTTTCACTTCACCTTGAGACCATTCTAAAATCTTCTCCGGTGACGCCAGCCGAATACGGATCGCATCAAAAGCTACCGCCTGATTTGTCTGGTTTTTATTTGCTTCTGGCATTGTGACACTCCCTTCCTATATTATTCTATATCAAGGATTTCCTCTGAAACATCATCGAATTCTTCCGATACAGGTTCCTCCTGCTCGACGTCGACAAGCTCCTCGTTCTCATTGAACTCCTGCTCGGTAAATCCGCGATCTCCTAACGACTCTTTCTCTTCATAATTAAAGTCACGGTCTCCGGAAATGATGGAATTCAGGCTGGTATCGCCATACTCGCTGGTCTCCAACAGGGTAACTTCATCCCCATTTTCATCTTCCAGTGTGACATCCAGGCCGAGAGCCTGTAGCTCTTTCAGCAGCACTTTGAAGGACTCCGGAATGCCGGGCTCCGGAATGTTGTCGCCCTTGATAATCGCCTCGTAAGTCTTCACACGGCCGATCACATCATCAGACTTGACCGTCAGAATCTCCTGCAGCGTGTAAGCGGCGCCATAAGCTTCCAGCGCCCACACCTCCATCTCTCCGAATCTCTGTCCGCCGAACTGTGCTTTACCGCCAAGCGGCTGCTGTGTCACCAGTGAATACGGGCCGGTGGAACGGGCATGAATCTTGTCGTCCACCAGGTGATGCAGCTTCAGATAATGCATATGTCCGATGGTAACCGGGCTGTCAAAATACTCACCGGTACGACCGTCGCGCAGTCTTACTTTTCCGTCTCTGGAAATCGGAACCCCCTTCCACACGCTTCTGTGGTCGCGGTTGACATCCAGATAATCCATCACATCCTGATCCAGAATGTCTTTATACTTATCATAGAAATTCTCTGCACCTGCCCCGGCCTCATCCTCGTCAAACGGCATGTTGACATAGTCGTTGGCAAGCTCCAGCGTATCCATGATCTCCTCCTCGTTGGCGCCGTCAAAAATCGGTGTGGAAATATTAAATCCAAGTGCCTTAGCTGCAAGGGAAAGATGAATCTCCAGTACCTGACCAATATTCATACGGGAAGGTACGCCCAGAGGATTTAACACAATATCCAGCGGCCGTCCATTCGGCAAAAACGGCATATCCTCAATCGGAAGCACGCGGGAAACAACACCCTTGTTTCCATGACGGCCGGCCATCTTATCACCAACGGAGATTTTTCTCTTCTGTGCAATGTAAATGCGAACCGCCTGATTGACACCCGGAGACAGCTCGTCACCATTCTCTCTGGTGAAAACTTTCGCATCCACAACAATGCCGTACTCACCATGCGGGACTTTAAGGGAAGTGTCTCTTACCTCACGCGCTTTCTCGCTGAAAATCGCCCGAAGCAATCTCTCCTCAGCAGTCAGTTCCGTCTCTCCCTTGGGGGTGACTTTGCCGACCAGGATATCACCAGCACGCACCTCCGCGCCAATGCGGATGATACCTCTCTCATCCAGATCCTTCAGCGCCTCATCGCCGACGCCAGGCACATCGCGGGTAATCTCCTCCGGTCCAAGCTTGGTATCCCGGGCCTCCGCCTCGTACTCCTCAATATGGATGGAAGTATACACATCATCCTGCACCAGCCGCTCTGAGAGCAGCACGGCATCCTCATAGTTATAGCCTTCCCAGGTCATGAATCCGATCAGCGGATTCTTGCCGAGGCCAAGCTCACCGTTGGCTGTGGACGGACCGTCTGCGATCACCTGTCCTGCCTCCACATGGTCTCCCTTGTAAACGATCGGACGCTGATTGTAACAGTTAGACTGGTTGCTTCGGGAAAACTTCGTCAGCTTATATACTTCTCTTGTCCCGTCGTCATCATATTTGATATGAATCTCGTTAGAGCAGGAGCGCTCCACAATACCGGCGCGCTTTGCCAACACGCATACGCCGGAGTCCACCGCCGCCTTGGCTTCCATACCTGTGCCGACCACAGGAGCCTCCGTTGTGAGCAGCGGCACCGCCTGGCGCTGCATGTTTGCACCCATCAGCGCACGGTTCGCATCATCGTTCTGCAGGAACGGAATCAGAGCCGTCGCGACAGAGAACACCATCTGTGGGGAAACATCCATATAGTCAAACAGGCTGCGCTCATACTCCTGTGTCTCCTCGCGGTAACGGCCGGAAACCATTTTGCGGACAAAATAGCCGTCCTCATCCAGCTGCTCGTTCGCCTGTGCTACATGGTAATTGTCTTCCTCATCCGCGGTCATATATACCACTTCATCTGTAACGCGCGGATTTTTCGGATCAGATTTATCAATTTTACGATACGGCGTCTCAATGAAGCCATACTGGTTAATTCTTGCATAGGACGCCAGAGAGTTAATCAGACCGATATTCGGTCCCTCAGGCGTCTCGATCGGACACATTCTTCCATAATGGGAATAATGAATATCACGGACCTCAAATCCCGCACGGTCTCTGGACAAACCGCCCGGTCCCAGCGCGGAGAGACGGCGCTTGTGCGTCAGCTCACCCAGCGGGTTGTTCTGATCCATAAACTGGGACAGCTGGGAGGATCCGAAAAACTCCTTTACCGCAGCGGTCACAGGCTTAATATTGATCAGGCTCTGAGGACTGATCGTCTCCAGATCCTGTGTCGTCATCCTCTCGCGGACTACCCGCTCCAGCCTGGACATTCCGATCCGGTACTGGTTCTGCAGCAGCTCACCCACCGCACGGATTCGGCGATTACCCAGATGATCGATATCATCATCGTTACCGATACCGTACTCCAGATGCATATTGTAGTTAATAGAGGCGAGAATATCTTCCCTGGTGATATGCTTCGGAATCAGATCGTGAATATTCCGACGGATTGCCTCCTTAATATCATCAATATTCTCATTTTCCTCCAGAATCTGAGCCAGGACAGGGTAATAAACCAGTTCTGTCACACCGACCTCCGCCGGATCCACATCGACAAAACTTGTGATATCCACCATCATACTGGAAAGGACGCGGACATTGCGCTCTTCTGTCTGAATCAAGACATAGGGAGTCGCCGTATTCTGGATACGGTCCGCCAGCTCCCGGTCCACTGTCACGCCCGCCTCGGCAACCACCTCGCCTGTGGACGGGTCGACGACATCCTCCGCCAGGACATGTCCGGCGATACGGTTGCGGAACATCAGCTTTTTATTGAATTTATATCTGCCCACTTTGGCCAGATCATATCTTCTGGGGTCAAAAAACATCGCCATGATCAGGCTCTCCGCACTCTCCACGGACAGAGGCTCACCCGGGCGGATCTTTTTGTACAGTTCAAGCAGACCTTCCTGGTAATTCGTCGCAACATCCTTGCCAAAGCTTGCAAGAATTTTCGGCTCCTCGCCAAAAAGATCCAGTATCTCCTGGTTCGTGCCGACACCCATGGCACGGATCAGAACCGTGATCGGAACCTTGCGGGTCCGGTCTACACGCACATAGAAAACATCATTGGAATCCGTCTCATACTCCAGCCAGGCTCCGCGGTTCGGAATAACGGTACAGGAATATAACTCTTTTCCAATCTTATCGTGTGTAATTCCGTAATAAATGCCCGGCGAACGAACCAGCTGACTGACAATAACACGCTCCGCGCCGTTTATTACGAAAGTTCCCGTTTCTGTCATCAATGGCAAGTCACCCATGAAGATCTCATGCTCATTGATTTCATCCGCTTCTTTGTTGTAAAGTCTGACTTTGACTTTCAAAGGAGCCGCGTAGGTCGCATCCCGTTCCTTACACTCCGGAATGGTGTATTTCACATCATCCTCACAGAGTTTAAAGTCCGTAAATTCCAGGCTCAGATGACCGCTGTAATCGGCAATCGGGGAAATATCGTCAAATACTTCCCGGAGTCCTTCATTCAAAAACCAGTTGTAGGAATTCTTCTGGACTTCAATCAGATTCGGCATTTCCAAAACCTGCTTCTGTCTGGAATAACTCATACGCGTTGCATTTCCGCTTTTGACCGGACGTATCCTGTTTTTCTCCATAGACGTTTCACCTCTCGTTATATTTTCTATGCTTGAAAAGGGCGCACGACGCCCCAGAAACCGCAATAGCGCATTTACCATAATATCACAGACTTTTTTGAGGGTCAAGAGAAAATTCCAGACTTTTCCGAAAAAGAATGTGGTGATGTTTGAGATTTATCTTCCTCATCCTGAGCCTTCATAACATAAAATCCAAAAAGAGGGTCTGCGAAAAATATATTTCAGCAAACCCTCTTTCATATAATCACCAAAAATTATACTTGCAAAGAAAACTCTTACTTCAAGGTAGCCTTAGCGCCCTCAGCCTCAAGTTTAGCCTTGATATCCTCAGCCTCAGCCTTCTCGATGCCCTCTTTGACAGCCTTAGGAGCCTCATCTACAACTGCCTTAGCCTCTTTCAGACCAAGACCGGTTACCTCACGGACAACCTTGATAACTTTTACTTTGTTCGGACCTACCTCAGTCAACTCAACAGTGAACTCGGTCTGCTCCTCAGCCGCTTCTGCCTCGCCGCCTGCTGCTGCAACGACAACGCCTGCTGCTGCGGATACGCCAAACTCTTCCTCACATGCTTTTACAAGATCGTTTAACTCTAAAACGGTAAGCTCTTTGATCGCTTCGATAAACTCTGCGGTGGTTAATTTTGCCATTGTTATTTCCTCCTATTTTATAATATCTGTGTAATCGCCTGTGACTCTTCTGCGTTTTACAGTCACAGGAAAATCCCGTTGCAAATGAATATATTACGGGATTTTTCTCTAATAGCCTGCGCTTTTCACCGGTCTGCTCTGTGGACTCATCAGAAATTCCCGCAAGAGAGCCACCCTGCATCCGTTATGCGCCTGCTGTCTACGCCTCCGCGCCGGCTTCTACAGCCGCGCCGCCTTCGCCCTGCTCTGCGATCTGGCTGATCACGCGTGCGAAGTTTGCAATCGGAGACTGAATGCTGCCAAGCAGCTTGCCCAGCAGTTCTTCTCTGGACGGAACTGCGGAAATTGCCTGCATGCCCTTTGCATCATAGAAGTCGCCTTCCACAACGCCAGCCTTGATCTCCAGCTTGTCTGCGGTCTTCGCAAACTTTGCGATGATCCGTGCCGGAGCAGTCGCGTCATCCTTGGAAATCGCAATCGCGCTCGGTCCTTCCAGAACCGGATCCAGCGATGCAAAATCAGTTCCCTCAAACGCACGCTTCATCAGAGTATTCTTATATACTTTATAAGTAATACCTGCTTCTCTTAACTCCTTTCGCAGCTGTGTATCCTGCGCAACCGTAAGTCCGCGATAATCGACTACGACAACAGACTGTGCGCCGTCAACATTTGCCGCGATTTCATCTACGATCGGCTGTTTCAGTTCAACTTTTGCCACGATTCGTGCACCTCCTTCTATCGTTATTCTTTATAATAACAATTGCCTTTTCAACATAAAGTGTCGCTTGCGACACTTCGCGCGTGAGCGGTTGCGCAGCAAAAACTTCCATACTGCGAACTGCGGCTCTGCCCCGCGGGTACATCCTCACGGAGTATTTTTTGTTTCATAGAGCGAATTTCCTATGAAACAAAAAATCCCCTCTGCCATTCGACAGAGGGGAAATAAATCTCTTACACAGGCACTCTCGTGCTCCTGTAAATTCCCTCGGCAGGCCAACCGTTACGCCTTTCGGCACCTGCTGTCTTCGGCAATTGCTTTAGCATTGTAACATTTTGTTTCCAGGATGTCAACCACAACGCTGACCGAAATTCCGGAATTACATCAGCTTCGCTACGTTCAGCTTGATGCCCGGACCCATGGTGGAAGTCAGGACAACGCTCCGGAGAAACTGGCCCTTCACTGCACTCGGTCTCGCCTTGATGATGGCATCCATCAGCGTACGGAAGTTCTCCGTCAGCTGCTCTTCTGTAAAGGATGCTTTTCCAATCGGCACATGGATAATATTGGTCTTGTCCAGTCTGTATTCGATCTTACCTGCTTTCAGCTCGTTGACCGCCTTGGTCACATCCATCGTGACTGTGCCAGCCTTCGGGTTCGGCATCAGACCTTTCGGTCCAAGGATACGTCCGAGACGTCCGACGATACCCATCATATCCGGGGTAGCAACCACTTTATCAAAATCCAGCCAGCCCTCTTTCTGGATGCGGGGGATGAACTCATCTCCTCCGGCATAATCAGCACCGGCCGCCAGAGCTTCGTCCACTTTTGTACCCTTGGCAAACACCAGGACTTTTACGCTCTTGCCGGTACCGTGCGGCAGTACAACCGCGCCGCGGATCTGCTGATCTGCATGACGTCCGTCGCAACCGGTACGAATGTGAACTTCGATGGTCTCGTCAAACTTCGCTGTCGCATTCTCTTTTACGAGCTTAATCGCTTCGTCTGTATCATACTGAACTGTTTTGTCAAGCTTTTTAGAAAGCTCGGCATATCTTTTTCCTCTTTTCATGAAATAAACCTCCTGTGGTAAAACGGGAGAGGACCCTCCCACTTCTATTTCCTTGTAACAGGCGTTCTCTCCGCCTGCGTCTGTCGGGTGTCTTACTCAGCCACTGTCACGCCCATGCTTCTGACCGTTCCGGCGATCATGCTCATCGCCGCCTCAACGGAACCCGCATTCAGGTCGGGCATCTTCAGCTCTGCGATCTCTCTGATCTGATCCTGTGTGATCGTAGCCACCTTGGTCTTATTCGGTGTGCCTGATCCGGACTTGATCCCGCATGCCTTTTTGATCAGAACCGCTGCCGGCGGTGTCTTTGTGACGAAGCTGAAGCTTCTGTCCGCATACACGGTGATCACAACCGGGATAATCAGATCTCCCTGATCCGCTGTTCTCGCGTTAAACTGCTTGGTGAACTCGACGATGTTTACGCCGTGCTGTCCAAGCGCAGGTCCGACCGGGGGAGCAGGTGTTGCTTTTCCGGCAGGAATCTGTAATTTGATATAACCTGTTACTTTCTTTGCCATTTGAAATGCCTCCTTTTATTATAACCGCACCTTTACAAACGGTTATTGTTTCTGTATCTCTGCGAAACTTATCTCTACCGGCGTCTCGCGGCCGAAGAGCTCGACATTGATCGTGACCGTCTGCTTCTTTTCATTCATCGAACGGATCACGCCGACCGTGTCTTTCCAGACGCCGCTGATCACGGACACCATATCGCCCACCCCGAAATCATAGACATAATTCTCCGGCTGGATACCCAGCGGCCTCATCTCATTCTCCGTGAGCGGAACCGGCTTGGATCCGGGTCCGACAAACCCGGTCACGCCTCTGGTATTCCGGACAACATACCATGTATCGTCATTCATGAACATATTGATCAGCACATATCCGGGAAACAGCTTTTTCTGAACCTGCTTTCTGGCGCCGTTTCTGATCTCGACTACTTCCTCCATCGGAATACGGACCTCAAGAATCTGCTCCTCCAGATGGCGGCTCTCAATTGTCTTCTCAATGTCAGCTTTTACCTTATTCTCATAGCCGGAATAAGTGTGAACCACATACCAGTTCGCTTCTGCCATACACTCACCCCTGCTTTCATTATAAATTCACAAGGATATCAACGCCATTCTGAATCCCCAGATCCAGCACAGCAATGATCACGCCAAGAATAACAGAGACAACGATGACTGCCACCGTCTGCCTCCCAAGGGACTGCTTATCCGGCCATGTAATCTTGTGGAACTCTGCCTGAAGACCTTTGAACCAGCTTCCTCTGGAGGTCTCCTTCTTCTTGCTCTCACCCATCGCTTACTCCTTTAGCTGTGCCGAATTACTTCGTTTCTTTGTGTAAGGTATGTTTTCTGCAGAACTTGCAGTATTTATTTACTTCCATTCTCTCCGGATGAGCTTTCTTATCCTTCGTCAGGTTGTAATTACGCTGCTTGCACTCGGTGCATGCCAGGGTTATCTTGATGCGCATAACTTCCACCTCCAATTATTTCTATTCTCTCGTTTTTAGGCATAAAAAAAAGACCTGCTATCATTGCTAAATTACTATAGCACAGAAGCAGGTCTTCGTCAACAACTTTTTGTAATTATTCACCTTATTCAGACCCACAGTATTTTCAAGCCTGGCTCTGAATAATTACGCAAACGCTTCACGGATACTATCATAATGAAGGAATACCCCCTGCGCGGCATATTCCCGGATCTGCGCGGCGTCCGCAAGCTGAAATCCATCCGTCTCCGCCTCCTGGCAGTGCACGTCAGACTCTTCAAAATCCAGGACAAACCGATAAACGTCCACAAAATAGTTGTCGCCCTCGCCGGGATTTTCCCGACGATAGGAAAACAGATAGCCGTCACCGCAGCCGGAAACATCCAGCCCGGTCTCCTCAAACACTTCCCGATTGACCGCC
>JAJQAD010000225.1 GCA_021204005.1 Clostridiales bacterium | reverse complement strand
CCACATACACTAGCAGCCAATCCGGCGTTATATGGCATTCCCGACACCCCGAATAGTTGCCCCCCAGGTTGTGATCTTTATACTGTTTTGGCAATTCCTGTTTCATGGCGAGCATCTCAATCACATTCTCAAGCAGACGTACATCATAGCCGCGTTTCTTAACGCGCTTATAGTCTTTTTTGAATGTTGCATGATATTTAATCGTCAGCATTTAAATCCTCCATCAACTCAGAAACAGAAGAAAAACCACGGCTTAATCCAACGCCATTTCTCACTTCTTCCATAGTTCTGAGCGTTTCGGCATTAGGCAAAGGATTTCCCACCCTGAAAGGAATGGCGCCTTCACGCACAGACTGGCGCAAAAACATATTGATTGCAGAACTCAAAGTCAAGCCAAAACTTTCAAAAAGTTCCTGCGATTCCCTCTTTAAATTCTGGTCTATTTTAATATTTGTACTTACAATAGCCATAATGAGCCCCTCCATATTAAATATTATGATATTCTTTCTATGCCAATCTTAGCCCATTATATACCTTTTGTCAATACATCGTGTTAATTTAAGAAACTGGTCGGTATCAATGAAAAACCGATTTAAACTACTCTTTATCCTTATTGAAGAACCCTTTCTTTTTATGCTTCTCCTGCTTTGTGCTCTCGCCGGCACCTTTTGCCAGCGTATTCCCGGCCAGGGCATCATAAGCGCGCAGCGCTTCCTTTGCCTCCGAGCTTAAATTTGTCGGCACCTGCACCACCAGAGTCACGTACTGATCGCCGCGGACATTTTTATTTCTTAAAGAAGGAACACCTTTTCCCTTCAGACGGATCCGGGTGTCTGTCTGCGTGCCCGGCTTCACATCATAAATAACGTCTCCGTCCACCGTGCTGATCCGGACTTCTCCGCCCAGCACCGCCTGCGCATAAGAAATCTGCGCGGTAGAAAAAATATTCATATCCTCTCTCATGAAAACAGGATGCTGAGATACCACGACCTCCACCAGCAAATCGCCGCGCGGTCCGCCGTTCGTCCCGGGCTCACCCTTGTCACGGATCCGGACGCTCTGGCCATTATCAATACCGGCCGGTATGTTCACCTTGATCTTCTTCCGGCTCGAAGTATATCCCGTGCCGCGGCAGTCCGGACATTTATCCTTTATAATCTTGCCGGTACCGCGGCAGTCCGGGCAGGTCTGGACATTCTGCACCATGCCGAAAAGCGACTGCTGGGAAAATACCACCTTTCCCTTTCCTCCGCACTTGGAACAGGTCTCCGGCGATGTCCCCGGCTTTGCCCCGGTTCCGTGACAGGAAGTGCATTCATCCTTTAACACCAGCTCTATCTCTTTTTCGCAGCCGAACACAGCCTCATTAAATGTAATGCGCACGCTGGTCCGGATATTTGCGCCTTTCATCGGGCCATTGCCTGCGCTCCTTCTGGAACCGCCGCCGAAAAAGTCACCGAAAATATCACCGAACATGTCGCCGAAATCCATGCCTGAGAAATCGAAGCCGCCGCCTCCGCCTGCACTTCCGTCAAAGGCCGCATGGCCAAACTGATCATACTGACGCCTCTTCTCGGAGTCACTTAGAACGGCATATGCCTCAGAAGCTTCCTTAAACTTTCTTTCCGCCTCCTTATCGCCAGGATTCGCGTCCGGATGATATTTCTTTGCCAGATTACGGTATGCTTTTTTTATGGTAGCGTCGTCTGCGCTGCGGTCTACACCCAGAACCTCATAATAATCTCTTTTTTGTTCTGCCATATCTCTAACTTCCCTTTTTATATATCTTATGTGAAACCATGCGGATCTGAAAAACACACGATTTCATGCTTGTCATTATCCACTAACGCACCAGGAAGCATTTTCGCCCCCTGGTGCAGTGTTGAAAACCTATTTGAATACTTTATTATACCTCTTTGTAGTCCGCGTCTACCACATCATCATCCGGGCCTGCCTGCTGATAGCTGCCTGCATCCGGGCCTGCCTGTTGGTAACCGCCCATGTCAGGACCGGCGCCCTGTCCCTGTGCAGCCGCTGCCTTCTCATACATCTTCTGGAAGACCTGCTGTGCGCCGTTCATCAGCTTCTCCTTTGCCGCTTTCAGCTCATCCAGATCCGCATCGGACATCTGCTCTGCATCGGGGTACTTCTCCAGGATTGCCTTGACTGCATCGATATCAGCCTGAACAGAAGCTTTCTCGGACTCGGAAACGCCGTCACCCACTTCCTCGAGCGCTTTCTCTGTCTGGAATACCATGGAGTCCGCATCGTTTCTCGCGTCGATCGCTTCTTTCCGCTTCTTATCCTGTGCCTCAAACTCAGCCGCTTCCTTCACAGCCTTGTCGATATCCTCATCGGACATATTGGAGCCTGCGGTGATCGTGATATGCTGCTCCTTGCCGGTGCCGAGATCCTTCGCGGATACATTCACGATACCGTTGGCATCGATATCAAAGGTAACCTCAATCTGCGGCACACCGCGGCGTGCAGGCGGGATTCCGTCGAGGTGGAACTGTCCGAGGGACTTGTTGTCTCTCGCAAACTGACGCTCGCCCTGTACCACATTGATATCCACTGCGGTCTGATTATCCGCCGCTGTGGAGAAAATCTGGCTCTTTCTGGTCGGGATGGTGGTGTTTCTCTCGATCAGTCTGGTCGCCACGCCGCCCATGGTCTCGATGGAGAGGGACAACGGGGTAACATCCAGCAGAAGAACCTCACCTGCGCCTGCATCTCCTGCCAGCTTGCCGCCCTGGATGGAAGCGCCGAGCGCTACACACTCATCCGGGTTCAGGCTCTTGCTCGGCTCTTTGCCGGTTAAGGATTTTACCTTATCCTGCACCGCCGGGATACGGGTGGAACCGCCGACCAGCAGCACCTGTCCAAGCTCGGAGGCAACCAGTCCGGCATCCTTCAACGCGTTCTGTACCGGCACGGTCGTGCGGTCAACCAGATCACGGGTCAGCTCGTCGAACTTCGCTCTGGTCAGGTTCATCTCAAAATGCTTCGGGCCGTCCGCCGTCGCCGTGATAAACGGAAGGTTGATATTTGTGGTGGTTGCAGAGGACAGCTCTTTCTTTGCCTTCTCAGCAGCCTCTTTTAATCTCTGCAGCGCCATCTTGTCGGTGGAGAGGTCTACGCCCTCCTGCTTCTTAAATTCAGAGATCATATAATCTGTAATCTTCTGGTCAAAGTCATCGCCGCCCAAGCGGTTGTCGCCGGAAGTAGATAACACCTCGATGACGCCATCGCCGATCTCGATGATGGATACATCAAAGGTACCGCCGCCCAGATCATAAACCATGATCTTCTGCTCTTTCTCATTGTCAAGACCGTAAGCCAAAGCAGCCGCTGTGGGCTCGTTGATGATACGCTTTACATCCAGGCCCGCGATCTTGCCGGCATCCTTGGTCGCCTGACGCCGTGCATCGTTGAAGTAAGCCGGAACTGTGATCACTGCCTCGGTCACTTTCTCGCCCAGGTAATTCTCCGCATCCGCTTTCAGCTTCTGCAGAATCATAGCGGAAATCTCCTGCGGGGAATACTTCTTGCCGTCGATCTCCTTTTTAAAATCCGTGCCCATCTCTCTCTTAATGGAAGAGATCGTCTTCTCCGCGTTGGTGACTGCCTGACGCTTTGCCGGCTCGCCGACCAGTCTCTCGCCGGTCTTTGTAAATGCTACAACGGACGGTGTGGTCCGTGCGCCCTCTGTATTGGCGATAACCACTGGCTTGCCGCCTTCCATAACCGCCACGCAGCTGTTTGTTGTTCCTAAATCAATACCAATAATCTTGCTCATAACATGTTCCTCCTATTCTAACTGAAATTCTAATTTGCAACTTTTACCATGCTGTGTCTCACGACCGAATCCCGGTAGGTGTATCCCTTCTGGAACTCTTCAGCAATTATATTCTCACCGAAGCTTTCATCATCAATGTGCATCACTGCATTATGAAGGTTCGGATCAAATTCTTTTCCCTCGGTCTCAATGACCTTGACGCCCGCCTCATCCAGCGCGGTCATCATCTGCTTGTAGATCTTCTCCATGCCATCCGCGAACGGTGTACCTTTTTCTTCCTCAGACAGAGCGGCCAGACCGCGCTCGAAATTGTCAATCACCGGCAGTATCTTCTCAATAATACTCTTGGCGCCGGTCTCGAACATCTGGCTCTTTTCCTTTTCTGTCCGCTTGCGGAAATTATCGAACTCAGCCATCTGCCGTCTGACACGGTCATTCAACTCCTCGATCTTCTCATCTTTTTTATCTTTCTTATCTTTTTTGCGGAAAAAACCATTCTTCCCGGACTGGGAACCGGCATCCTTTCCGGAGGCATCCTCGTCTGTCCCTGCGGTTTCTTCTCCATCTGAATCCGCTTCACCGGATGCCGCGGTTCCGTCCGCTTCCTGCTCCGTCCCCGCTTCTGCCGCCTCTTTCGCCGGCTTATCGTCGGAACTGCCCTCCTGTCCGACCTTATCCGCCGTCTCACCGGAGGAGCCTGCCGCCTGCTCTGCGGTATCGGCCGTCTCCACTGCCTCTTCCGTTACCTGACTTTCAGCTTCCTGTTCATACGCTTTCTTTTCTTCCATGAAACATCCCGCCTTTTATTTTACTCTTCTTTTTTATTAAAAATCTCATCCAGCTGTACCTTCAGCGTTTTGAGATTGTCAACCACCATCTTATAATCCATCCGCTTCGGTCCCACGATACCCACCGTACCGTGAATCCCGTCGCCCAGCTCGTACGTAGCCGTAACTACACTGCAGTCCCGCATCCGCTGGATCGGCGACTCATCTCCGATATACACCTGAATGCCGGTCCCCGGCTCGCCGTCCTCCCCGACAAACAGGTCGCGCAGCTCCTGCTTCTCCTCAAAAGCGCTGATCAGATCGTTGGCGCTCTGGGAATCGGAAAGCTCCGGATATTTGAAAATATTCGTCGTGCCGCTGGTGTAAATCTCCAGCTCCTCGTCCGCCTGTACCGCCTCTGCCACCGCGTCCAGAACATCGCTGACCACCTTGCTGTGAATGCCTGCCTGCTCCTTCAGCCGGGCGATCGTCATCAGGTTGATCTCCTCCATGGCCAGGCCATTCAGGCTGCTGTTTAAGAGAATATTCAGCTTCAGCATCGTCTCCTGGTCGAGATCCTCCTCACAGTGGATAATCCGGTTCTTGACGATATTGCCATCCAGCATGATCGTCGCCAGGACTTTGCCCTTCTCCACGTTGGAAAGCTGAATGAACTTCACCTTACCATGGTGTGTCTGCGGAGCCGAGACAAGCGTGGCGTAATTCGTGTTCGTCGCCAGAAGCTTCGCAATAGTCTGTAAAACCTCCTCCAGCTTCTCCGTCTTCTCGATGACAAAATTCTTCATCTCCGAGACTTCCTGATCCTTCTCCAGCATCAGACGGTCTACATAGAAACGATAGCCCTTATCCGAGGGAATCCGCCCGGCCGAGGTGTGGGGCTGAATGATATAACCCATCTCCTCCAGGTCTGACATCTCATTGCGGATCGTAGCGGAACTTAAGTTCAGATCCGACGCCTTTGAGATCGTGCGGGAACCCACCGGCTCTCCCGTCTCCATGTAGGTGCGGATAATCACATTTAAAATCTTAATCTGACGTTCGCTCAGTTCATTCATGCTTTCTCTCCGTATCTCCCTCTTTTGAGCTGTTAGCACTCGATTGTTTGGAGTGCTAATCGTTCTTAACATAATGTAGCACCATCGTTTTTCTTTGTCAACACATATTTTCCCTTTTTTCTCTTTTTTTGTGTCTTAGAGTTACTTCTTGCGAATCCCCATAAATAATGATACTATAATGAATGGATTGTGATTACAGCGATAAAAGGAGGGTTCCTCCATGGAAATACAATTGACCTACCGCGCTGCCGCGGAATACGATCATCTTCGCATGGGCAGCATGACTCCCGCCATGGCTGCGGAATATCTGCAGGACGGGAAAATTCTACTGCGTTCCTTTCAGGAATCCCTGCGGGAACAGTACCCTTACCCGGATCTTCAGCTTCGGCTTGTCAACAGCTTCCGCGCCTATGAGCCGGACGCATCCCCCGCATCTGTCACAAAAAAAATTCAGAACTGGCTTAGCGGAAAAAATCAGCCCTCAAGCCGGGAGGATATCTTTCGCATAGCGTTTGCTCTGGATCTTACGGAGACGCAGACCAATTTTCTTCTGGGACAGTGCACCGACTACGGCATTCACTACCGTGACGGAAAAGATGTTATCTATACCTGGTTTCTACGCAATGACTACGGCTACGAGGACGCCCGGAATTTCTATGAATCTCTGCCGGCCGTCCCCTATATGATGGAATTCCCGCAGTCTGTGAACACGCATATCACAAAACATCTGCAAAATGACTTTTATTCCGTACACTCCGTGGAAAAGCTGCGCCGTGTTTACATCAAAAATCTGTCCAATTTCGGCACGCTTCACGTCCGCGCCTACCAGTATTTTGAAAAATATCTTCACCAGCTGATTCATCCGGATACCGGATGGGACAGCGTCTCTGAGGAAGATTACTCTCTGGAGTCTGTGATGGAACAGTATCTGTCCCTCCAGATGCCCTCCCGCAGGAACCGCACGCGATACTCCGTGACCCAGAAACTGCTCAAACAAAACTGGCCCAATGCCACGGCATTAAAAAATATCCGTGCGCACCGGGCCGATGTCCCCCGCAAGCTTCTGCTGATTCTCTATGTAGTGACCGAAAATGTCGTGGACGATGATTACAGCGAGCTGGACGAAGATTACCTGTCCATCCAGGACCGTCTGAACAATCACTGGTGGATCTTAAACGCCATTCTCACCGACTGCGGTATGCCCCTCCTGGATCCGCGCAACGTCACCGACTGGCTCGTGCTCTATGCCCTGACCGCCGACGAGGACGAGTCCATGAGCGAACGGATGGCCTCTGTTATCGATAACCTGTTCCAGGAAGAGCACGAGTGACAGTGATGATCAAACAAATACTCCGGGCAAAAATTTTAATTCAATCATGCTCCCTGCCGGTTTTCATGCCGTTCTCACTCCAGCTCATCTAAGGCATGATACGTAAAATCGCCGGTCAGCGTCCCATCATTTTCCGCATAAATCCTATCATTTTCCGTATTCGCATATAACGCTCCCTGGTTGTCAAAGACGCCTGTAACATTGACGGGACCGCCATTCAGGACAAATGCCCCGTAATTGGTAAAGCTCCCTGCCAGCTCCGGTTCCGATGCGTTAAAGTCATTGAGCATCATAACTCCGCGGTTTACGACAGTAAGGTCTTTCCCCAGGCTCAGCAGAGACCAGAAGTTCCGGTATTCCCCATTCTCCCCGATCTCCATGTTCCCGGCGGACAGCGTCAGCGTACCTTCCTGGAAGAGGAATGCGTCCTCCACTGTGATCTGCGCATCCTCCGCTTCCAGATCTCCGACCAGCAGGAAGAAAGTGTCGGCACCGTTGCTTTCGCTGCCGTCCATGGTCAGGCTCAGCGTATCCGTGACGACCGTTTCCGACGAATAAAACGCGTACATGCTCTCGCTGGTAACCGTGACTGCGGGGAACGCTCCCTCACCGTACGTGCTCAGGTCACAGACCATGGATTCGTCCTCAATCATCAGATCCGTCACTCTCCACCGGGTGTCTTCCAGTGCATACACCCAGGAGTTCCCTGTCACCGTCAGCACACAGGCATCCCCCGAGGCGCTCGATATAGCGCCGGCCTCAAGCATCGCGCGCTCTTCCACCACAATGGCGTCGCAGAGGATACTTCCATTATTAGATAGGATCGTGCCGGTCACCGTCAGAACCGCACCGTCTGCCAGGACAAGTTTCCCTCCGCCATCGATATGAACCGGTTTAGATATGGTCAGATCTTCCGACAGCTCCACCGTCCCGGTGATCTCCACCCGCTCTACAGTATCGTCTGAGAGAGCTTCCAGCAAACCATCCACCGACTCCGCCTCCGCCGTATTCCTGTCTCCGTCAATCAGATCATAGTCCGCATCCCAGACAGCGCCGACATCGACATCATCAGCGGCTTCCATCCCATTGTAACCGTCATAGGTTCTGGTCACAAGAGCACCCTGCGATGTACCCATTACACCGCCGTCTTCCACAATCAGCCTTCCTCCGCCCTCAAACAGTTCCAGAATGCCCTGATTGTTGAGGCTACCTCCCTCCGCAATCTCCAGAATGCCGCTGTTTCTTAAGAAACCGGCCAGCTGCAGCTCATCGGCCACGGTAATGGAACCGGCATTGTACAGCGCCGCACCCACACCGCAGTAAGAACGGATGTCCATGGATCCATAGTTGTAAAAACCGCCATTGTCCAGGCTGAAATCGCCGCTGTCGGAATCAACCATTACCGTTCCCAGATTATAAAAATAAAATCCATCCACAGACTGATATGCGACGGCACAATATTCTCCGGAATCCTGGTTGAGGATCACGGGGTACGCACTTCCTGCCCATGCGCCATTTTCTGCCGCGAGCGTCCCGTAATTGACAACCGCTCCTTCCTCCCCATCCAGCCGCAGCCCGCAGCTGACGGTTCCGTAATTAACCAGGATTTCATTATTCATTGAAAGACTGGCACTCCCCAGATCCCCGCTCTCTGCGGTCAGCACAGAACCCTCCGCCACCATCACCGGAACCTCCGGCCAGAGATCTTCTGTCAGTGCAATGGTTCCCTTGATAATCACCGCGGAGACGCTCTCATCCTCCAGGGCAGCGTTAAGCTCCTGCAGCGTAGTGACAGTCTCTGCGTCCGCAAACAGGTCGTCCTCCGACACTGTCAGAATCTGAGCGATCTCATAATTTTCATTCCCGGCGATCAGGTCATCCTCCGCCTCCCGATACAAAAAACCAAGCGTAAGAGATCCCTCATCCACGATAATCGTGCCGCCGTCCGTGAGCACCGCCGCGGAAGCATACCTGGTTCTCTGATAAGGGTTGACATCCCCTTCCACCCAGAGCAGACCGTCCCCTGACACCGTAAACCAGGTATCCACATTCAGCTGGCTGCCACTCTCCAGCAAAAGAGGCTTTGTCAAAGTCATCTCTTCCCCGGAAGCGATATCGATACTGCCGTTTACCGTAATCGCTGTCACACTATCATCCGCCAAAGCTGTCAGCAACGCATCATAATCCTCCACAGGCTCCGCGTCGGCAAAGATCGCATCCTTATCATAATCCGATATATCCGCAGGTACACTTTCCGTACCGGTATCCTCCTCGGCATCATCCGGCCCGGCGTCTGTCTCTGATTCTTCCTCAGCGCTTGTGACATCGACGTCCACCGGCAGGCTGTCATTTCCCCTGTGGGAATGAACGCCCACTGCGATGATCACCACTGCGGCCGCGGCACAGATAATCCCCAGGAGCGCGGCATGACGTCTCTGAAAACCGGACACAGTAACTCCATCCCTGTTCTCCACGGGAGCATACTCTTCCGTTTTTTCCTGTTCCTCTCCTGCGTCGGCATCCGTTCCCGCGGGCTCAACCGCGGTGTTCTGTTCCTCTTCTGTACCAGTATCTGCTTTCTCAGTATCCGGCTCATTCTCTGCGGTGTCCGCTTCCACAGCCTCATCCGCAATATCCGGCTCTTCGTCTGAAACAATCTCACCCGCAGTGTACGGCTTTTCCTCCGCTGCGTTCCCGTCCGTGATATTCTGTTCCTCTTCAATATCAACATCCCGTAACTGCTCATCTTTCTCCTGACCTCCAGCTACTACAACAGCGGGGATTACCGACGGCACATCCTCCGATATCTCCTCCGTTAAATCCGTTTCCGCGTTTGTGTAGAGACCGCCATAGAGTTCCTCCGTCGACTGATATCGGAGAACAGGATTCACTGCCATGCCTTTCAGCAGTGCTTTCTGCTGTGCCGGAGTGATATCCACCCCCAGATCACGCGGCGGAATCAGATCGTCATTCAGCGTCCGGTCCAGCGCCTGCGGCGGCTTGCGTCCGGTCAGGCAAAAATAGATCGTGGCGGACAGCGCGTAAACGTCCGTCCAGGGTCCCTGCCCTTTGCCCTGATACTGCTCAATCGGACCATACCCCTGCTTTAAGGCAATCGTCATCGTTTCGGAGCCAACCGTCACTTCCCTGGCACAGCCGAAGTCCAGCAGCCTGATTTTTCCTTTCTCCAGCATCAGATTGTCCGGGCTGATATCCCGGTGCAGCAATCCTGCCTTATGAACCTCACTCAGCGCTCCGAACAGCGGTTCCATCAGGCCAAACAGTTCTTCCGGCGGAATCCGCCCGCCGCGCTGCTTTAAAAGCTCGACGAAGTCCATCCCATCCACATATTCCATGACGATGTACGCCGTACCGTTAGCCTCAAAATAATCCCGGACCATCACGATCTCCGGCTGCTTTTCCATCCGTGTCAGCGTCCTCGCCTCATAGAGAAATTTTTTCAGTCCTTTTTCGTATTCGATGGTATCGCCGGTACTGTAACGCGCCACTGACAGCGATTTCTCCGCATTGCGCGACACCCGGTCCACAGGAAAATACTCCTTAACAGCCACCTTCATCTCCAGGCGCAGGTCGCGGCCAATGTATGTAATACCAAAACCTCCCTCTCCCAAAACACGTCCCAGCAGATATCTTCCGGACAGGATAGTCCCCGGCGGCAGATGATGCGGCGCCGGCTGATAGACTCCCTGCGTCAGTCCGCAAACCGTGCATGCCTCTCCCGGCTCCACATGGCTCATGCAGTAAGGGCAGAAGCCAAGGTTATTTCTGTTTTCCTTCCCGTTCCTCTCAAAACTCCCGTCTCTCACAGTCCATTTTCCCTTTTATCCTGTACATTTCAACGGCCTCAAAACTATCGTTTTTCACAGCTGATTTTCCCTTTTCCTCTTATTCTACCTCTTTTTTTCTTCTGTGCATAGAATACTTCTTTACTTCTACATAATCGTCGAAAGCAGAATGATAAAGACAACCACAGCTGCAGCTATGATCAATCCTCCAACCAGCCTGGTTCTGTTTTTCGATGGACGCTTTTTTTCCTCTTCATAATTAATTGTGGTCTCTTCCTGTCCCTGCTCATCCACACGAATCTCCTGTTCCCAGATCGTATCAGTGGGTACGGGAGCTGGTGTTCTGATCAGTTCCCGCTGAAACTCCTCCATGGTCTGAATCCGGTTCTGCGGCTGAACTTCCAGACCGCGTATCAAAGCCTGCTCCTCCTCCGGACTTAAAGCCGCGCCATAGGAAGTAGGCGGAGCCAGTGTATCGTTTTCCAGGCGGTTTACCGCCGACGGCGGCAGTTGTCCGGTCAGCACATAATAAATGGTCGCTGACAGCGCATAGACGTCTGTGTAGGTTCCCTGTCCTCTGGTCCGATACTGCTCAACGGGCGCAAATCCGTGCTTTAGGAAGACCGTCATAGAGCGGTCGCTGTCCATGGAGCGGGCAGAACCGAAATCAATCAGTTTTAACGTGCCGTCCTCCATCCAGAGGATATTGTCCGGACTGATATCGCGATGGATAACTCCTTCGCGGTGGAGTTCTGACAAATCCGCAATCAGCGGCGATAGCCTCGGTAAAATATCCTGCGCCGGGATCACACCGCCCATTTCCTTCATCTTCTGATGGAGTGGAGTACCGTCCAGAAAATCCATCACCAGATAGGCCGTGCCGTTCGCCTGAAAGCAATCCCAGACACGTACAACCGAATCCAGCGGTTTTACGCTAGCCAGACGCCGGGCTTCCTTGCAGAAATTGTCATATCCGACCCGGAATCCGTTTTCACTTCCCGGCTTCGAACTGACGGTATGATCCGGATTCCGGAATGCATAGCTCATCGGGAAATACTCCTTTATGGCCACCTTGATATTTCTTTCCTGCTCCAGCGCCGCATAGGTCACGCCGAATCCGCCCTGTCCTCTGGCCGCGCCAATCCGGTAGGTGTGAAGCGTCCCGACCAGCTCCGTTCCCACGGGAAGCTGGGTATCGCCAGCCTCCCAGTTCAGATCGCCGCCGCAATGAGGGCAGAAGTTTCCCTCATCCACCGGCTGCATACAATACGGACAATAGCGCATATCACGCACCTCCTCTTCTCACCACGACGAAAGTTTCCTCCGGTGATCCGAGATAGAACCGATCTCCCGGCATCAGCGGCACCGGCTGATTTGCCATCAGGCGCTGTCCGTTGCCGACATATGTGCCGTATGTCGATCCCAGATCGCGGATATAGACCTGGCCGTCCGCCACATAGACTTCACAGTGCACCCGGCTGATACCCTTCGTCCCTGCCGGGTAGGATAGCTGATTCGCCTGCTCGTCGCGCCCCAGCTTTACCACACCCATGATGGAAAATCTGCGGTTAGCGTACACGCCCTTTTCTCCCTGGATGCGGAATCCGGAATCATTAGGATCCGCCTTGGGTGTCCCGGCTGCAGCGGGAACGGGTGTCAGCGCCGGCTGCGGAACCGGAATGCTATCGGGCGTTATATCGGAAGCCGGCTGCGGGTTCGATTCCGAACCGTTCTTTTTCTTTTTCATCAGGAAGAAAACAAGAAGAATAATCACCACAGCTACTACTGCTGCAATGACGACCACCACCAGGACGATATTTTCCTGCAGGTAATCCGCCAGGGTTTTCTCTGCGATGACATTGTAGGAAATATCCATCTCGTCCAGGGTATCTGTCACATAGTCGATATAAATGGCAAAGTTCAGGATTTCCGATGCCTCACCGCCATATGTATTAACTCCCAGAACCACGCCATCCGATGTGACCAGCGGTCCCCCAGAGTTTCCTGAATTACTGGTTGCGTCATGCTGTATTACTTTTACATCATTTTCACTTGCTATGGTAGTAAAACGGGATACCGCGCCGGATGTCACAGTCATATCACTGATAGCAGACGTTCTTTGTTCACTGTAGGAATACACAGGATACAGCATTCCGTCTGGCCCCTCCGCCACATAATCTGTAGCTGTCCAATCCGTCGTAGTCGTTACCTGATCGCTGACTCCGGGATACCCAAGGGCATACACCTGGCTTGCCACATCCGCAGACTCTGCGGAATCCGACAGTTCCAGGGCTATGCGTCCCTCTATCGTATCCAGCGCCTGTATGACAGCATAATCATATTCCTCGGAATAGTAAAGGACATCGCACTCCACCATGCGGTCCGTATTAGCGTCTATCTCTTCTCCGTAATAATACAGATACCCGTCACTGTACAAGTAGTAATAATAAGTATGCGTAAAAGAATTGGAATCCTGCATGATATACACACGCTTTGCCACGGTATAGCTTCCGTCTGAGTTCTCCGTCGTAACACAATGGCGGTTTGTGATAAATGTATCCGTTTCCTCGCCAACCGTACCGATGCCAAACGCACTGCCCGTCCATTGGCTCCCATCGCTTCCGATACCGTAAATCTGAACAACGCCTGCCGTAGCATCTGTCTGGGAGGATACGGCGCCCGTCGTCTCCCCGCACCCGCACAGCATCCCCGCCAGCACAAACACCAGCATAATACAGCTCAAAATCCTCGCAGTAATCTTCTTTTTCATTTTCTCTCTCCTTGCTTATCTCTCCGCCCACACCGCGGCGGCGGAATTGTTATCATTATCTTCCGGAATTCTCTCCCGATGCCGTACCCTCATCCGCGCTATCCAGTCCGACGGGCTGTCCGCCGCACACAGATCCTCCTCCATCTCATCCTCCAGCACATACTCCCAGAATCCGTCCGAGCAGAGGAGAAACGCATGCCGTCCTGGTGTCAGCGTCGCCCCGCTTGCCTCCACAACCAGATCGCCTTCCTGCCCAAGAGCCTTTAAGACGCGGCTCCTATCCTCATGGAAACGGATCTTGTCCGGCGTGATCTCTCCCAGGACCACAGCGATCTGCGACGCGCTGTGATCCTTTGTCTGAAACACCAGCTTCCCGTCGATAAAATGATAAAGCCGGGTGTCCCCCGCATGAATCCAGGACGCCTCCGTATTCGAGAGCAAGAGCACCGCCACCGTGCTTTTCATGGCGCAGGACGGGTTCTGGTGCGCCAGTATCGCCTCATGAGCCTTTTGCACCAGCGCTTTGAGTTTTTCCGTGTCCGTTGTGCCGTCCCAGCCGCCGCAGATCGCCTCCGCCGCCGCCGTGGAAGCAGTCTTCCCTCCGCCGTGGCCGCCCAGGCCGTCCGCCACCACCAGACAAAGATTCCCTTCAGCTGTCCTCGTCCACAGTACGGTATCCTCATTTTCTGACCGGCCGCCCATGTCAGAATAATCTGCAACCTGAATCATTCGTCTAAACCTCTCTTACCTGTTATTATGAGTTTCAAATCTTTATCTTTGATGATACCAGCGGATTCCTTCGTGCCTGCACTGCTTTGCATAAGCTCGATTACGCAAATATAAACGTTGCGATCTCACACATCACAGAATCCTATCATCACATACACTCCAGAATAATGGCTGTATAATTATCCTGACCCGGCCATGCTTTCTTCGTCACCATTTCCCGCAGCGCATCCACCGCCTGCTCCGCCGACATCTCCAGCGCCTGAGAAATCTCCTCCCGGGTCAGTGCATTGTACACGCCGTCGCTCATCAGAATCAGCCGATCCTTCGGTCTGATCTCAACCGGCTCCGCAGGCAGATCCAGATACTTGATCTGCCCCATCCCGACAAAGCTCGTGAGTCCCGCCCCTTTCGGATGCATCCGCGCCTCCTCCAGGGTACCTTCCCCGTTGATTGCCCGCAAAAGCAGTTCATTCCGATAGACATGCTCCCGGTTCAGCTGAATGAGCGCCCCGTCCCGATAAAGGCAGATGCGGCTGTCTCCGATACATACATAATAAAATTGTCCCTCTTTTAAAAGTCCCGCAATCAGCGTGGCGCCGCAACGCCCGATATTGTGAATGCCAAGCATGGCATTGACCGACCGGTTCACCGCAAACAGCAGATTGGTCAGAATCTCCATAGGCGCTCCATGCTCCGTAAAAAAACCGTTCATCATGGTCGACACCGCAGTCTGGCTGACCTGGTCGCCGTTTTCCAGACCTCCCATGCCGTCTGCCAGAACCGCCAGCATACCGTTCGTCGGATACATCTCCGGCGGCGAGACCGAAAAACAATCCTCCTGATAATCCCTGGCTCCCTGCTCGTGCAGCTTCCCGATGCAATAGGGAATGCTTCCCGCCTGGTCATCCTCCGTTTCGGGAACAGGCTTCGGATTCTGCGCATTTTGCTCTTTCTGCTTTTTCTTCCGGTATCTCATCACCGCCAGAACAATCAGCAAAACAAGGATTACAGCGACGATGATGAGCAGCGGAAGCAGCGGCAACGGCCATTTCCCCTTTAAAAATGCCACAAACTTATCCACCCGTTCACCCCTTCTTCCAATCAAAATGCTCACCGCAGAGAGCGACAAACATCAGCTTTGTGCTCCCCATAGAGATAACATCGTAACTGAGCAGCTCCACCGCGTTCAACACGGTCTTGCCGTTTACCTTTAGCAGGTTGCGCCCCGCCGTCGGCCCCACATAAAACAGCAGTTCCTCATCGTCAAAGGCGATCATCGCATGGTTCTGTCTGGAAATCATCTGATCGCCGGTGATCCGGATATCCCCCACCTCGCGGCCGATATAATTATATCCCGCGTGAATACGGAAATCCGAACCCCGCAGCGTGCCTTCCACGCAAACCAGCCAGCCGACAACCGGCTCCACCGCATTGTCGCCGCTTAAGTCGCCGCCGATCATCGTCGGCTCAAACGAACCTACACTCTCCCGGCTTCCTCCTACGCCGCCAACAGAATTCGGCGCTTCCGTCCGGGCAAAGCTGCCCTGGGATGCATTTCCGCCGCCGGCCGAGTAAGGTGCTTCCGTCCGCACAAAACTCCCTTGCGTCGGTCCGGGATTTTCAGAATACGGTGCCTCTGTCCGGGCAAAGCTGCCGCCCGCTGCATCAGACGGATTCCCCGTGGGCGGAATGCTGCCATCCGCGGACGCGCCGCTGCAGATCGGGCACTCAGCGTGAATCGATGCATTGTAATAATGTCCCTGCGGGCACTGTACCAGTTGATTTTTGATTTCCATATGTAGTTCCTCCTCATTTTTTATTGTAAGACCAGGAAATCCTGCGCCTTTTTCTCTTTTTATATCCTGTTCTCTTATCTCTGTCAGCCAGGCCATGATTCCCTGCACTATCCCCTTTAGACTGCCGTGATCTGGAACAGATTCGACGGATCCGCCAGGTAAAACCGGCTGCCCGGCGCAATCGTCACCGGATAATTCTGGGGAAGCTGTCTTCCGTCTCCCTGGAAGGTCCCGTAGGTCGATCCCAGATCCACCAGCACCAGGACGCCCTGCTGCCATCGAATCGCACAATGATGACGGCTGATTCCCTTTGTCTCATTCGGAAACCGGACCGCGCAGTCCACATCCCTGCCGAACTGCATCCCATTTCTTCCTATATTGTAGGAGCGTCCTTTCAGCGGTCCCGACAGGCAGTTCAGGCAAAGGCTCGCGGACATCGAGGTTTCAATCTGATGGACAACCTGTACCTGCTGCACCGGCGTCGTTTTCTGCTGCGGACCGAACCGGAACGGCCGCGCGTCATACTGCGTCACCATGATGGCAATGAGAAACCCGATCATCACCCAGAATGAGGAAAAAATAAATCCGGCCAGGAAACACCAGAACCATCCCCACTGTCCCATATTCGGTTTTCCGCGGGATTTCCCCACAAAATAGGGAATCAATCCCAACAGACATCCGACCGCTGCCCCAATCAAAGATACGCCAATCCAAATCATAGCCGTTCCTCCTTCCAAATCACAACCGTTCCTTTTTCGCCCGTGATAACCTTCCTTATAAGCCGAAAAATCATCTTACCACCCACATATAAAGCTGTTATCCCTTCATTGAGGCTACTATAACACAGCGTTTTTTTGCTCCGTCCAACTTGTTTCCGATATCCGGAGCGGCGGATAAAGATTGCAAACCAAGAGCCGTAATTTTTTTCAAAAAGTATTTGACTTTTCTCAAACCATATAGTATTGTATATAAGTCAGCGAAAATTGACAGGCTGATGTGGCTCAGGGGTAGAGCACTTCCTTGGTAAGGAAGGGGTCACGAGTTCAAATCTCGTCATCAGCTTAAGAATCCCCCAACTGTTAAACCAGTTGGGGGATTCTTCATTATTTTAATTAAATTCAATATTCGCTATTAATCAGGTAAGAATGCTTGTTTCCGCCTGTTCTGAGCTGCCTGCACTCTTAATATAATACACCCAAGTCCATAACCCAGCAGACACCCAAGTCCGTTATGTATCATATCATCCCACTCAAATAACCCTCTGCATGTTATAAACTGCGTGGTTTCAATAAAAGCTGAAAAGACGAAGCCTATAAGAAACACCTTCCCCGAATTACTCTTATACAATAATTCGATTAATGCACCCAGGGGAACAAACAAAACCACATTCAGCAAAATCTCCTCAAATAAACTCCTGCTATGATGCACAATCACCTCATACCATGACCACAACGGTACCCATTCTGCTTTATGGATATATGCACCGTCTGCAGACATAGCCGGAGCCCGGAAAATCAACGTAGAAAAAAAATTGCTGCTATATAAGTGATGAGCAGGGAGGTCAACACCGCCCCTTTCTTCGTCACAAAGCTATGCTTCCCCCTCCATACACACACTCTAAGAGAACAGAAAAAAAACGAAAAGCAGTAAAGGCCATGTATAAATTGGTAAGTGATGTTCTATGATATAATATGCTGATTCCAAACCGTTTCTTTACTCCTCCCGTCACGATTCTATCATATATTCATCGCCCAAACAAGAAATTCAATAAATTTCATATATTACCGAAAAATGAAAAAGTAAATTCTACTTTTGCATTCAATAGTGGATTTTAGTTT
>JAJQAD010000026.1 GCA_021204005.1 Clostridiales bacterium | reverse complement strand
TGGCTGTCTCCCTGACTGACGCTGCCGGAATCAAGCAGATTAAAAAGGATCGCAGTGTGAAAGTCACAGTGGAAGGCGTCGGAGCGCTGCAGGGACTGGCAAGCGCAGATCCCGGAGCAGAGTCAAATTTCTTTGATGATGAGTGGATGACATATCGTGGGCGGATGTTGGCTGTGATCAGATCGGGAGAATCTGCCGGAAAGGTTAAGGTTACCGTTGAGGCTGAAGGTTGCGAAGCAACTGTAACTGAAATTAATGTAAAAGGGAGAAATTATGGCATTTCATAAATATTTCACGCTTAGCTTTGATGACGGTCAGGAGCAGGACAAGCAGATTGTAAAAATTCTTAAAGAAGCGGGATTATCCTGCTGTACTTTTAATATAAATGGTGGAATGATGGGAGAACCATGCGTAATCGGACGCATTGGTAACCTGGGCATCCTGGAGAAAAAGGATCGATCACTGCTTCAGAAACAGAGAATTTTCAAATATGTTCCCCACGACCGTATTCCGGAAGATGAGGTTAAACAGGTGTATGAGGGATTTGAAATTGCATCCCACGGATTTAAACATGAAAATTTTAAGAAATTATCATTGGAGCAGGCAAAAGTGAGTATTTGCAGTGATCTAAAAAAACTGTCAGAAATTGCAGGGCAGGAAATTGTTGGATTTGCATATCCTTACGGTGCTGTGTCTGATGCGACTGTGAAACTGTTGAAAGAGAATGGCGTCAGATATGCCAGAACGGTTTCGTCTAGTAAAAAATTCGATATTTCGACAAACCTGCTTCGTTTTAACCCTACATGTTGGATGATAAGCAAAAAGCTCTTTGACTTTGCTGAGGCATTTATCAAGGCGGAACCAGTGAATTCTGATCTGCTCTTCTACGTGTGGGGACATGGTTATGAGCTGGATTTTGGAACGAAGGGAAGCAACTGGGACAGGCTGAAAAAGCTTTGCGGTATGATGGCTGAGCAGGATGATATTATCTGCTGCACGAACAGAGAAGTTCTTTGCAGGTAGAAAAGTGTTAGATCATAAAATCGCGGAGAAGAGGAGGGCTAGTCTTGAATGATTTTACTACAAATATTTTGATGAAAGTGATGGCGGTAAAGACGCAGAGAGAGCTGCCGAAAGCAATTTATACAAAAATAAAAAGGGAAGAATGCAAGATTCCTACGCTGGATGGTGTTAATCTGGCTGCAATGGTGGTCAGGCCGGATGGTACGGATAAATTTCCCTGCATCCTTTTGAACAATCCATATGTTGTAGCTGAGAGCATGTATGAGAATATTGTGTTGCCACTTTTTGCAAAACAGGGATATGCCGCAATTTATGTGAGATCCAGAGGAACAGTTTGTTCGGAGGGAGAATGGCTGCCCTTTGAAAATGAGCGCAGAGACGGCGGGACAATGATTGACTGGGTCGCTGAACAACCGTGGTGTGATGGCAATATCGGTACATATGGTTCTTCTTACTGTGGCTCGACACAGTGGTGTATTGCAGACTTTGATAATCCGGCTTTCAAAGCCATGTATATCTCCGTATTCGGAGCCGAACCGTATAATTGTTTCTACAGGAGAGGGATGTTCCGTCAGGACATCTGGTCATACTGGGCGGCAACTATGATGGGAAAGAATCGCTATATTGCAAATTTCTCTAAGAAATTTACTGATAAAGTACTTTCGTTCTCACCTCAGTGCAAGCTGTCACAGGAGATGATCGGAGAGGATTGCGACTGGTTTGAGACCTGGATCAGCAATACAAAGGAGACAGACCCTTACTGGTCAGAAGGGTATTGGAAAGAGTTTGCCGACTGTGCGGAAAAGATTAAGAGACCGGTATTCCTGCATGGCGGATGGTATGACATTTTCCTGAGGCCGGAGCTGGAGTCTTATCGCAGGCTGCCCGAGGAGATACGCAGCAAAAGTAAGATCATGATTGGACCCTGGGGACACAGCGGACTGGATGTGGGAGACGCCCTGAAGTTTGAAAACACTGGCCGAGCAGGATTTTTACAATTAAAGTCTGCTTTGAAATGGTTCAATTACATGCTGAAAGGGGAAGAATATTCCGAGCCGCTGGGTGTGGCGGAAACCTATTGTATCGGTGCGAATAAGTGGGATATCTGGAAAGGGGATATTAAGACGGATGAAATAAAGACATTCCATCTGAGCGGAATTGCCGGAAAAGATAAATCCGGAATACTTTCAGAGACTATTGTTGAGGTTGAGGAAAACAATAGTTATGAGTATGATCCCAAGTCTCCTACCGAGAGCTGCGGCGGCAATCTGATGAGTTCTGTAAAACAGATTACCGGTGCGGAGAGGTGTTGTAGAGTGCAGCCGAAACCGGGCGAAAGAAAGGATTCTATTTCATTTGTCTCAGATCCGCTTACAGAAGATTTGCATATGGCAGGTCATGTTACAGTGCACCTTTTTGTGTCTTCCTCTGCCTCGGCCACGGCATTTTCAGTGCATGTGATGGAGATGTCCGCCGATGGTAAGAGTATCAATATCAGGGATGATATCACGGATATACGTTGGAGAACTGATCATGATGTGGAGGAGTATGAGCCCGGAAGCGTAGTAGAACTGACTCTGCCGATGATTGACTGTGATTGGATGTTGAAAAAAGGATCCAGAATCAGGGTAGATATTGCATCATCAAATTTTCCGGCCTACCATGTGCATCCAAACGTAACAGACAATTGGGCGAAGACAGATAAGGTTGAAGTGGCAGAACAGTGTATTTATACAGGTGGAAAGTATGATTCCCGTATTGATATACCGGTAAGTTATGCTTTCTTTTCATAATTTTGTTTTAGAATAATCCTGCTACAAGATGATTTTCAAGGTGAGAAATAGATTGCCACCTGGCGGCGCTTTACGAGCAGGCAGAGAAGTGAGCTTAATTGATTTTATAGCAGCTGTCCCGCAGTACCAGGCGGCAGGGAAACTCAATTCGAACCGCTTCCTCGTGGGCGCGGGCAATCCGGTCCAGAAGAAGTGTGACTGCCATATGTGCCATCTCCCTGCGGGGGATCTGTATGGTGGTCAGCAGCGGGCGGGTTTCCTGGGATTCCTCCACATTGTCGATGGAGATGGATTCCCGCACGGCTTTTTTTGCGCGTGCAGCAGTGCGAGCACCCGGATGGCGGTGCTGTCATTGGCGCAGAAAATAGCGGTAAAATCAGCTTTTTCGGACAGCTTGTTTTGCAGCAATTCCAGAAAGGTGGTTTCCGCCTCTTCCCTGGTCTGATTGG